>CANHWS010000023.1 GCA_947464365.1 Cytophagaceae bacterium
ATATTGGCACACCTGTTGACATTATTGCTGTGCAACCTGATGAGCTGAAAGTGCTACCATCAGTCAACCATGTTAAGTATGATATTATGACCAAAGGAATCCTAGCGTATGAGCGTACTTGAAGAAGAGGCGAGGGAGTGGTTTCTAAAAGCCGAAAAGGACTACGAAAGCTATTTGAAGTTAAGAGAAAGCACTTTTACTTTTGAGCCTGCCTTATTCCATGCACAACAAGCAATTGAAAAATGGTATAAGGGTATTGCCACCTATAATAATATCTTTGCAAGAAAGACGCATCGTTTGATTATACTACATACTTTGCTTAAAGATTGTCTTCCAGAGCTGGATCAACCTAAATGGCTAAGGTATTGTGGCATTCTGGAGCAATATGCAGTTGATGCACGGTACCCAGGCTTTGGTGTCGATGATGGAGAATTGGAGGACGACATCACATTAGCAACTGAAGCTTTGTTTGAATTTAGATCTTTGATTCAAATAAACTATCCAAATTTAGTTGCTCAAGGCCGATAATCTAGATCATATAGAAAGGTGAGGTTAGTGCGTTTCCAGATTGGCACAATAGTTATTACTTAGTAGCCAAGAGCCCTAATTCCCACCCCCATTTAGCGCCATACGCACAAACCGAATCTCGAGAACGTTGTCTAGGGTGTCAGTAGGATTCTGAAAACGCTTGACGATAAAGGAATTGCTGGTCAAGTAGGTGATGTGTAAAGGTGTATTGGGGATGAGGGTATCGGCAAAGTCAAGGACAAGGTCATGGCCTACGAGGAAGTAACTCCAGGGTTGTCTTTTTATTCCAACTGGAATACATATTCTCCGCCATTATACGAGGTTAACCCCGCGAATCAGGACTAAATTTACCATCCGTTTATTCAAGACAGGGAAAAATAAGTCACCTTTCTGTTGCAATTATTTAGGTCGATATTCAATAGGTATTTTCCATAGACAAGCTGTTTTATCCATAGATGCCGTAAGAACTTTGCTGCCGTCATGGGAGAAAACCCCTGAATTTACATCATGATCATGCCCAGTGAAAATGGCAACCATAGTACCCTCCAGATCCCATAAACGGGCCGAAAGATCTTCAGACCCAGTCAAAACTAGGCTTCCATCAGTAGAAAAATTTGCAGACCATACACAACCTCCATGACGATCCAGATACGCAATTTTATTGCCCTCTAAATCCCAGATATATGCTTCCTCATCCTCCGAATTAGTCAAAACCTTGGTACCATCTGGTGAAAATTTTGCAGCCCGAACCACATCCTCATGACCTTCAAAAATTACAAGGCTCTTTCCTTTCAGGTCCCAAAGCCGGGCTGTATTATCACTAGAGGATGTCAATATGTTATTCCTCTGCGGCGAAAAAACGGCGGTATGAAGCATACCATCATGACCTATGAATTCAGTAATGGTTGTTCCCTTCAGGTCCCAAAGCCGGGCTGTATTATCGACGGAGCTGGTCAATATCATGTTGCCATCTGGGGAAAAAACAGCGGACGACAACCCTTTGAAATGCCCCGAAAAGGTAACCAGCAATTTTCCATCTAGGTCCCAAAGACACGCTGTATTATCTGATGCAGCCGATAAAACCATGCTGCCGTCCTTAGAAAATTCCACAGAAGATAACCAGCCTTCATGTCCTGCAAAAATTGTTATGATCTTACCCTTGAGGTCCCATAGACGTGCTGTTCCATCTACTGAGGCTGTCAATATATGTTTGCCATTAGGTGAAAAAACCGCAGTCTTAATAAATGCCAAATGTCCTTTTAGAATTGCGATTGTATTGCCCTTTAGATCCCAAAGTCGAGCGGTGTCGTCATAGGAGCAAGTCAATACCATGCTTTCGTCTGGTGAGAATACCGCCGACAATAATCCCTTGGTATGTCCTTTGAAGGTCACACTTGGTTTTGTCTCATTGTCCCAACCCAAAGAGAAACTTAAACTGAAGATTATGGGTAGGAAGATATATAGTTCCGAGAGTATCATAGTTCAAAGATGATGGATGTAGAGTTAATTTCCAATCATAGAATCACTAAATTTGATTGATTCTACAGCTCATACTCAGTAGCCAAGACCCCGAGATACCAGCCCAATTGCTCCGGTCCGTCACCCCATTTGATGTCGTAGGAGGTGTTGGATTGATAGGTTCTGAGTGGGTCATTAGCAAATGATGAATCATTAGGATTTACCCTGTCAATTGGATCGTCGACTAGAAATTTTGAATCCGCAGGTATCCCATAGATCGAGGTCATTGTGTTAACATTAGCCCCCTTCTCATAACCTACAGCTACAAAATGATTACGTAAACGAGAACGCATACGCCAGTATTTATAATGATCTGTTTCGTTCAAAGGTTGTGAGACCAATGGCACGGACAATACTAGTGAAATAAGAAACAAAATATAGCTTTTCATAGGTCTTAACGGAGGGTAAAAGTAAGTGCAAAACTTGGAAGACTATTCTCTGCGGTGGCAATTATGATGGCACTATTCGCATTGGTTACGTTCCCACCAAAGCCGGTCAGTAAATTTCCAAAGCTTGGTGGCACCAAGTCGTATTCCTGATATCGACTACCGTTTTGATATAAACTTCTAGTCACACCCAAGTTAAGTCCATGATCTCCATCTTTATCAGTAGAAATCCAATAATGTTTAACCTCAGATATTTCACCAGTGGCATTGAAAAGTGTGTCACGCTTCGAAGTACCACCATAACCTGTAACGACACGACATTTTGTATCCGGTTTCGTGGTTGGTCTCTTTTCAATTCTTCTAAACTTGTTATAATCCGTAAAATCAATCACCTGATTACGAATGCCTAGGGTATCTAGATAACTGGTGCGATCTACGCCATTGATAACGTACTTAGTCAGTTTGTACCGGTCACCGAAGGAGGCAATCCAGTTGATATAGTTCACAATCTTTTGGTCCTCTTCTGGCGGGCACACTTCGTCAAAAGTACAGGTAGTGAGGGCTAAAGCTAACCCCAGCAGCAAAACCAGTTGCGCGAAATATAGAATGATTTTCATTGCTTAGCGAGGGGTAAGGGTAAGAACATATGTATCATTCTCAATAGTGGCAGTTAAAAACACATTATTGCCAGCTTGGCTTGGTAAGGCTCTGTAACCACCGATACTATATCTATTGGATAGGTTTACCTGTGGCAAAATTGTTTTAAATTGACTCAGACTTCCGTTTACATAAAACTCGTTCACAAAGGCACATGAAAGGAAAAAATCACCACTTGGGACTTTGTAACAAACGAACCCTGTTCGCAAGATTGAGTAATTTTGATCATTGACAAAGGACAGCGTGTCAAAATTCTGTTTACCAGTATAGTTGAGCACCATATAACACTCACTCGCAGGGTCCGTTGGTTTCCGATTTCTCCGTTCATACGGCTCATCAAACTCCCTAAAGTCAATCACCTTGTTTCGCAGATGTAGTGTATCAAGATAAGAGGTGCGATCCACCCCATTGATGGTATAGCCCGTAACCTTGTAACGGTTACCAAAAGAGCGTACCAAGGCACGCAGATGGATGGCAGCATCCTCCTCTTCTGGCGGGCAGACCTTTTCCCAAGTACAAGTACTGAGTGTAAAGCATAGCCCCACCAACAAAGCAAGGCTCGCAACGTACCTTAAAAGCGATGGAACCACATAATCCCTAGCCAAATACATCTTCATGCTGGTCTGGTTAATGAGTATGCAGAAAGGAAGAAACAGATGTCAAGCCGTAACCCCATGTCCATAACAAACATAAAATACAATTACCATAATGTCAATACCACATTACAAGCTTTAACATTGTGTCAAGACTTGCAGGCACAATCAACCACCAAAATCCCCCTCCACATCACCAAAACGCCATATACTACTCTGGGTCATCGCAAAAAAAAATGTAGCATTTGGTCAAAGCCCTCGGGTTTGCTTCAACACCAGGTAATGGCTGGCGACTACCTAGATGACAGCACTTGGCCCCTTAAGGGTTGCTTAGGCCCCAAAATTTGGCGATATTGCCCCATTACAAGTCCAGAGAGTACCACACACCAATACATGCAGACCATTACCCATCCTACGAGGCGCCTTTGGGTGCTCTTTTCTATCAGCCTCGTGTTGCTGCTGTTTGCAGGGCAGACACAGGCACAGTATTGCACCACCAATTTGCACCAGAACACCTGCGGCAACAATGGCAACGGCCTGCTGGATACCCTCTTTGTGACAGGCACCAATTTCCGTCCCTTGTTGCCTAAAGCCTGTCCTAGCCAGTCGCCCTACTTTACATTTGGCACCGATACAACAGAGGTCCTACGGCTCAACCAAGGGGATACGGCCACCATTACCTTTCGGGCACTAGGCCAAGTCAACATCAGTGGCTGGATCGACTTCAACCAAAACCAAGTCTTTGATGCGACAGAGTGGATTGACCTCAGCCGAAGCATCAATGCAAACAATACCCAAACAATCCGCTTCCCGATTCCGTTCCCTGCCCTGACAGGCCCAACCAAACTCCGGATCAGGACACGGGCACTTCCATCCCAGAACCTGTCCCCAGACGCCTGTTTGCGATTTGGCTCGGGCAATACGTTCGACTTTAACGTCGAAATCGGCGCTGGTGCGGTCTGCCAAGGCCTATCCGCTCCACCTGCCATCCAAGAGGACAAAAGCAATCTCTGCGTTGGCGACTCGGCCACCATCATGGTGGCGAACACCATCTTGGCGGGTGGGTATCAGTGGCAGTGGCAAACCAGTCTGGACGGCATCCGGTACCAGAACGCCACCACTAACGGCAGCAACACCAGCTTCAAATTCTACTCCCGGAACTTCGTGGCCGATAGTGCCTATGTGCGTCTGCGCCAGATCTGCCCCAACGGTGCCGACACCACCTACTCCATCGGCATCCTGCTGCGGAAAGAGGCACCTAACTTGTGTTTCTGTAACACCAACCTGCACCGCAACACCTGTGATATTCCGGGCTATATGCCAGACTCCCTCCAGATCCTGAACTCGTTCTTTTTCCCGCTGCTGCCAACTGTTTGCGCCGGGACCTACTACCGGTTTGGCACTTCCCCCATCGAGGTGGCCAACCTAGAGCAAGGCGGGGCCTACACATTTAGCTATCGGTCGCCAGGTGGGGTCTCGGTTTCTGCCTTTATTGACTATAATGCCAATGGGGTGTTCGAGGCCGCGGAGTGGATCGACCTAGGCCGCAACAGCAACCAAAACGCCTTGGTTACAACGCCATTTATTGTACTCGGCAATGCCACCGTAGGGCAGGTTGGCATGCGCATCAGGATTCGTGGAGCTGGAGTTAACAACGGACCATCCGATGCTTGCCTAGAGTTCGGATCTGGCTTTACCCTAGACTTCAAGGCCAATATCTACCCTGGCCTTGGTTGCTCACTCAGCCCCCAGAACCAAAGCATCCAGGCCGACGCAGCCACCATTTGCGGGTATGACAGCACCAAAGTTCGTATCCAGAGTGCGCCCACTGGTGCAGGTGTGGATATCACCTGGTCCACCTCGGTTGATGGGGTAAACTATACACCAGACCCTAGCAACAAGGGCAGTGTCTATACCGTCTCTGGCCTCCGGATGTTAGCCGATAGCATCTTCGTCCGGATGGAGATCGTCTGCTCTCCGAGTGGCCAACGTACCCTGACAGCCCCAGTCCTGATCAAGAAGAGCCCGATCATCACCTGCTACTGCACCAACGTCCAGAACAATACCACCTGTGGCAACTTTATCAGCTACTTCACGATAGTATCTACCAGTTTGCGTGTCAACTACCGCACTTGTCCATTCGGCACCCGCACCTTTATTCGGTTTGGACCACGCGACACCACAACAGCAACTCTTCGCCGAGGTTCCACCTACATCCTTAACTACCGCGTCAACGCCAATAGCAACATGAGCGCCTGGCTAGACAATGACCAGAGTGGCGGTTTCGAAGGTGGCGAATGGACCGACCTAGGCCGCAATGTGGGGCCAAATGTGACCTCACGTGCCAACCTCGTGATCCCAGCCACGGCTAAATTGGGCCTTACCACCCTCCGGATCAGGACCCGTGGTTTGCCTTCCAACAACGGCAACGGAGATGCCTGCACAGCATTCAACAGTGGTGTGACCTATGATTTCCCCGTGACCATCGTACCCGTTAATACCGATACCCCAGAGCCGATCAATCAGGCGGCAAGTAGCCTGATTATCTATCCGAATCCGTCTGCTGGTGCATTCGTTTTGGATATTCAGAACCAAAGCCAACCATTGACCTCGCTCACGATACGGGACCTCTCTGGGCGGATCAGTTACCAAATGCAGGAACTAGGCAGCGATAAAACCGTTAGCCAGCTGGGCGATGGGCAATACCGCATCCAGACCACCTTACCTTCGGGCATATACATCCTTGAGGCCACTGCCAACGATCGGAAGCAAACCATCAAGCTCGTGATCGAATAGCGAACTGCTTAGTATAGATGCGAAATCAATCCGTTAATGCTGCGGCATAACGCCTGATTAACACAATGGCCTCCATCCTTAATGTAGGGATCGGAGGCCATTTTGTTTAGGCCTTAGTGTCTATAACCTGCCTTAAGATCGAGCATCAAGGCTTGGCATAGCAGTAAGCCTCACATCTGGATGATGCCATGTAGGGGCAATACGCAATTTAGGAGCGTTGATCCCGCGATAGGAGCCCTTTGTCTATCGCAATAAGCCATCCATCTATTTTAACATCGCATTACGTTTTGGGTCACGACTTTTGCAAACCGAACGTTCATTCGGTCTATGGGTTTGGTGCGGTCGAAGCGCAATGACAACATCAACCGGACCATCGATCGATAATGCCAAATAAACGTAACACCCTACCTCCAGACCAACAACTGCAAGCTGTGCAAGACAAACGCAAGGCCATCCTAGACACCACCCTACGGCTAATCACCACCCAAGGTTACCATGCTACGCCGATGTCACAGATAGCACGAGAGGCAGGGGTTGCGGCAGGCACAATTTACCACTACTTCTCGAGCAAGGAGGAGCTTATGTCGCAGCTCTATGCTGAGGTCAAAGCCCGTATGGGTGCTGCCTTGGCAGAGGACTCAAACCACGAGATGAGCTACAAAATGCGTTTCTGGATATTCTGGCGCAATATGTACAACTACCTAAAGCACAACGAGATGGACTTTTGGTTTCTAGAGCTCTTTGCCGTCTCCCCCATCATCAAGGCTGAGGATGTACGTGCGTCTGCCCGTCATTATCAGAGTGTGATCGACTTTTTATCCTTCGGAATCCAGAAAGGTATCCTCCGCGAAATGTCGCCAAACCTAATGGCCGCCCTCATCGATGGCCAGATCAAAACCATCATCCGGCTCGAGATTGCAGGCCACGAAACCATCACAGATCATATCATTGCTGAGGTCATCCAGGGCAGCTGGGACATGGTCCGGATCAATTAATCTGGATTTTTTTGACCCTAAAAACCGAACGATCATTCAATCGGTTTGCCGAAAGCCGAGACGCTCCAAAACTGTTCCAAACCAGAAAATCAAACCCAAACCAAAGTACAAACCCTAAATCCACCCCTCCAAACCATATGAAAACCATCTTGATCACAGGCGCCAGTAGCGGCATAGGCAAGGTCACGGCACAATACTTTGCAGCCAAAGGTTGGCAAGTCATCGCGACCATGCGCAAACCAGAAGCCGAAACCGAGCTCAGCAAAGTCAGCAACATCATGTTGCTACCGCTTGATGTCCTCAAACAGGACAGCATCGACCTAGCCATCAGCACCGCTATCAGCAAATTTGGCCGCATCGATGCCATCGTCAACAATGCAGGCTATGGTGCCGTTGGTGCCTTCGAGGCTGCCACCACCGACCAAGTACAACGCCAGTTTGACACCAACGTCTTTGGGGTGTTCAACGTCATCAGGGCGATCCTGCCGCACTTTAGGGCCAACAAAGCCGGTACCATCATCAACGTGGCCAGCATGGGGGGCCGCATCACCTTCCCGCTCTACAGCCTATATCATGGCACCAAATGGGCCGTCGAGGGCTTTAGCGAGTCGCTAGCGTTCGAGCTGCGTGAGCACGGCATCATGGTCCGGATTATCGAGCCTGGTGCTATCAAAACGGACTTCTACCATCGGTCGATGGACTTGTTCAGCAAACCCGGGCTGACTGCCTATGACAACTATACTGACCTCGTGATGCCAAACATGCAGCAAGCAGGCGAGGACGCACCAGGGCCTATCGTTGTAGCCCAGGCCATCTACAAGGCCGCCACAGACAGCGGCAACAAACTGCGCTACCCCGTCGGCGGAGCTGCCCCTGCCCTATTGGTACTCCGTCGCCTGATCCCTGACTCCTGGTTTATGGGCATCGTCCGGATGGTGGTTGAAAAAAAGGCGAAGAAAAAGTAAGTTGACTTCCCACTTATAGGGCTAATACCAAGCCAACCAATTCAGCACGAGTTGCTGCGCTACGGGGTCTATGCCGATGGTATAGGCCCCGTGGTTGTGTAAGGGGTTAGGATCAGGATTTGGCACGGAGGCTAGGCGTTGGCGGGTCATCAGCTGGCTGAAGATATGTGTCTGCCCATTGGCCAAGCGCACAAATGTGGTCGGTGTTTTGGTTAGGCCTTTGCCCGCACACAGCAGGGGACGAAGCTCGACCACGGCACCATCTGGATGGGCCGCCGTCAGGCTGCTGAGGTTTTGTTTGTTGATCCGCCCATCTGGGTTCAGGACGTTGCGCAAGGCTGGTGCGTCCTCCATCAGGAAACGTACCCGATCCCGCAAACCCTTCTCAATTCCTTTGTCATCTCCGCTTGCCGAAAAGGCATAATATCCATTCAGCTCGTAGGCGTAATAAGGTTTGCCAGAGGCCAACTGCTTTGCATCTGCCCCACGGCTAACCCATGCCACACGGACAGCTTCCGCCCTTAGGCCTAGCACTTTCATGTCCCATGCTGGCACGGCCAATCCACCTCGCATTCCGTTGAAAAGCCACAGGTCCTCATGATCTAGGTGCTTCAGGGTACGCTGTTTGGTTTGGGCCGCGGTGTCGGGGTGGAGGTTAGACTCAGGCTCGGCCACCTCAGCGAACTGGAGCTTGAGACCTGGCAACAGCTGATAGGTGCTATCCCGAGGTTGGGCCACCGTTGCCACTGCCTGTAGCGGGCCAAGTGCGAGTGCATCACTAGGCGCACCTGCCAAAGGGTAGCCTTGCCCTAGGCCTTGCGGACCCATATCGAGCCAAACCCAATGTTTGATTTGGGGGATCAAATCTGTCAAGAGCCCACGTTTGGCCAAGGACCATGTCGCAGCACTTGCTAGCCCTTTAGTAGCTAGTTTAGGATCACCCGTTATGCGTAGTCCTTGTGCCTGAGCAAAGGCCAATAGTTCCTTTTCTGCTGGATGGATGTAAATGACATCTGCCTTTGAACCATGCAAACCAGCGGGCACCACAGGACTTATGACCTTAATATCCCAACTGCTGATGACAGGCATTTTGACTTCCTTCGGTGGATTTTTGAGCAATGCCCTGAGAGTATAGTTGCCTGGTTTCTTGGGCATCATGATACGTTCCGTAACTAACACCTTACTACGTGTTGACAAATATTGGCTGTGGTCCCGTCGGCTAATAATTTGGCCCTTTTGATTCAGGATCTGGAGCTGCCAAATGACTTGGTGCGGAAATGGTTTGTTGTTGATTACCGTGATGGGTAAGGATACCTGTTGGTTGGGCAAATAGTGTCGGTCCCAAATATCTAGGCTGACGGCAACTGTGCTATAAGCAGGCGTAAGTGCCGCCCAGACAGGCTTGGGTTTACCGTCCCGAAGTGGCCCCAAAAACCAATGGTTGCCATCCTCTGGGCTACCCAGCGCACAAAACGGACTAAAACCAGCCGCCCCTATCCGTCGCCAATATTCGGCCACACGACCATTGGCGATGGTATGGTGCCGCAGCCGCTGGGCTTTGGTGTGGGCAGGACCTAGGAAACGAGCGTAACTCTCCCGCAAGGTTTTATAGCCCCCGAGATCGCCATTGCCATCTAGGTAGTTACCACCAAACTCATCAACCATGATGGGCATACCAAACTGTGCAGCCTTATCATAATAGAGGCCCAGATTCTCGAACAAACCCCACCAATACTTATGGACATGGAGCATATCTCGCTCAGCCACCACTAACCGCTGATAGTCAGGTAGTAACCTGTTAAGGGCGTGCCAAGCTGTTTTGAGCTCAGGGCCTTCTGTCTCGTTCCAAGGATGGATGAAGGCCACTGAGGGATGCCGTGCTGCAAGGTCCAGCCACTGGCGCCATTGCTGCTTCAGGCTAGTGGTGTCGGCCTTCATACCATGGAAAAACAACCACTCATACTGCACAGCAAAGCCCATCGAGTCGCACCAGTTGAGGTAACGCTCGGGCGGGGTGCCGAGGTGGAACCGCATGGTGTTGGCCCCAATATCCTTGCTGCGCTGCAAGATGTTGATCCGGAACCAGTCCTGATCGTAGGCCAATGGTTTAGCCTCAGGATCCCGGACCCAGCGGTGCCAAACCACACTGATTGATCGGGCCTCAAATGGGCGACCGTTCCAGACCAGCCCATGCCTGTCCGGCTGGTTATCGGTGCCAACGAAGCGGAACCCATAAGGAAAGGAGACCTGGTCCAGCACCTTTTCATTTTCGGTTTCAATCCCCGTTTCTAGCTGATAGAGGTATGGTCTATCTGGGCTCCAGCGGATAATGCTATTCGGAAGCCGAACCGAAACGGTATGCCAACCCGAATCCAGTTGATTGAGGCGAAACCTGTCGGTAGCTGCCACACGCCCGTTTTTGTCTCGCAGCACCACTCGTATTACCTGATTGATTGGCTTAGAACCTTCAAACATGGCAGGTGATACGTTGATGCCGATTTTTAGTAACTTCATGTTGCTATCTAGGGCCGGAACCACCCGCCTGAGGTGTCGTTCCTCTTGGTGCCAACGGATGCTGACATCATCCCAAAGGCAGGCACTGACATGGCTGCGCCATTGGTCCGCTGGTGGGATTTTGCTGGCGTCAGTGGCCGGAACCATTGAAAGTGGAAGCAACCGCACTTCGAGGCTGTTACGCTGCCCAAACCGCCAGTACCGATGGGGCACCACAAAGTCCGTAGGAGCCATGCCACCTCCTTGATGCCCTACCAGTTGCCCATTGATATAGACGGCGGGGCAGAACCGTGCGCCATTGAGCCTAATGGTCGCCCCTAGGGTCCCTACGGTTGGCAGCAGTGTGTCATTTGTCAGGTCCAGATAAGTCAAGAACCAAACTGGCCCTTTGCCTATTTGATTTGGTGGTAGCTGGATACCCGGCACCGAGACCGTGGTATCGTAATGCCGATCCAACCCGCCGACTTCTGTTTTGGTTGTCATCCACCATTGCCCATTTAAGGACCAAGATGCCCCTGCCGTTGCAACCAAAGGCAGGGCTGGTTTTGGTGACCTTTTCTTGGCAAATGAGCCCCCCATTGGCAACCATACCAAACCTATTAGGCTGATGACCGTAATGACAAAACGGCCTGTCAATCCACCTAGGGCCAATGTTGGCTTATGTGTTCTGGCCCTTCGTTGGCTTTTGGGTTCTGGTTGGGTCATATCGGTCAAAAAGGTGTCTAAAGCGTCAGGAGGCCCAATCAGATGGAATACCAAGTAGTTGGCACCCATTTTGCGAAGCCCTTAAAATCAAAATTATCAGCCTATTATCCTCGGAATAGCACCTAGGTCGCTAGGCAAATGTAATCCTATCAGGATGCAAACCGCAAGCCGATCAGTATCCAAGGGGTCAAAAGGGGCTTGGCATGCCTAAGATATGTATGTAGAACAATAAGCCTTTTCCTCGCCAATATTCACTCCTATTAGGTTACCTTCGCTTTAGTTATTGCACCAGTTTTTTCTTTACTGGGCGCAAGTCGTTTTCTAGCCCTAGTCCTCCTTTTAGGGACGATTGGTCTAGATTAGGCCCATAGAAGTTAAACACCACCAGCTACTCCATCGATATGGATTCAGACACTGCGAATCAGGCGCAACAGGCTGCCCCACGGCCTGCCACATCCGCAGAGGTCGTGGTGGTTGGCGGTGGACTTGGCGGCCTCTGTGCGAGTATTCTGTTGGCCAAGGCTGGCCATTCGGTGATCCTGATCGAGCGCAAAACCTACCCCTTCCATCGTGTTTGTGGCGAGTACGTCAGCCTTGAAAGCTGGGCCTTTCTGGAGCGATTAGGTATCCCTTTGTCAGACCTCAAACTACCGATCTTGAAGCGCCTACGGGTCAGTTCACCAGCGGGCCGGACCGTTAGCAGCCGGCTACCATTGGGCGGGTTTGGTATCAGTCGTTATTTGCTGGACTATGCCCTAGCCCAGCTAGCCCAAGATGCTGGCGTGACCCTCCTGAGCTACACGACCGTCGAGGCTGTAACCCGAGACCCTGACAATGCAGACCGCTACTGGATCGACCTCAACAAGGGACCACGGATTCAGGCACGTTTTGTCATCGGTGCTTTTGGCAAACGCTCTAACCTAGACATGGCTTGGAAACGTCCCTTCGTGATGGCAGCATATAAGGCCGAAGACCAGTCCGAAAAGCGGCTTAACAAATTCGGACAGACAGACTACAGGGCTGGCAAAGGCAATCCCTACCACAACTACATCGGCGTCAAGTGGCACCTGCGGGCCGACCTACCGAAGGACATCATCGAGCTGCATAACTTCAGCAACGGCTATGCAGGCATTTCGGCTATCGAGGGTGAGAAATACTGCTTTTGCTACCTGACGACTGCTGCAAACCTCCGCCTTGCCGACAACAGCATCGAGCAGATGGAGCATGATATTCTGGGCCGCAATCCCATCCTGAAACGCTACCTAAACGACTTCCCGAAGGTATGGGAGCGTCCGCAGGTTATCAGCCAGATCTCCTTTGCCGACAAAAACAGCCTAGAGAATGGCGTCTGGATGTTGGGCGATGCCGCTGGGATGATCACGCCTCTTTGTGGTAACGGTATGAGTATGGCAATGCACAGTGCAGCTATTGCCACCCCCTTAATCAGTGCAGCCCTAAAAGGCAAAATGCCCCGCACCGAAGCTGAAACGACCTACCAACAACTCTGGAAAGTCCAGTTTGGCAAACGAGTCTGGGTCGGGCGACAGATCCAAGCAAGCTTTGGCCACCCTGTCCTGACTGAGGCCGTGGTGGCAGCATTCAAGCTAATGCCTTGGGCCATCAAACCCTTGATTGGACTCACACACGGCAAACCTTTCTAGTAGGTAGGCCAATGACTTGACCTTGCTGTAGGGATTACTCGGGATAGAGCAAATATCGCTTCCTAAGCAAAAGGTACTCATTCAGATCTGCTTGCCAAGACTGATGGATTTGCCCTTCGGTATAACCCGCCTCGATTTGTTTAGCCAGCTCTTTGGTGCCGGCCAGCTTGTTGAAAAATGGCTTGAAAAAGGCTGCCTTCTTGCCTTCTGGGCAGCGTTGGTAGGCCCTAATGACCCATGCCAGACTAAGGCCTTTATTCCGTGGTAGGGATTCCTGCCGGAGATTTTCACCCCAACAAGGTTGGTCCACGTTCAGGGGCTTCGGTGCATTGGCGGTACCCTTTGGCACGAAACCGAACTTGCCATAAGCCTCATCTGGCCCACCCCAGACCTGAAACGGGAACGGTGTACCACGCCCCACACTGATTGGCGTGCCCTCGAACAAACAAAGGCTGGCATAGAGCCTGATGGCCTGCATATTCGGCAAGTTGGGTGACGGCGGAATCGGCAGGTTATACCCCGTTTGATGGCTGTAATCCCCTCCAACTTTGATGACCCGCAACTGGCATTTTAGGCCACCACGCAGCCAACCCTCCCCATTGATCATCGTGGCCAGCTCGCCAACCGTCAGGCCATGCAGGATCGGCAATGAGTGCATGCCAACAAATGAGCGTAGGGTCGTATCCTTCAGCACGGGGCCATCAACTGCCCAACCCATTGGGTTAGGCCGATCAAGCACAATCAGCTCTTTGTTGTTCTCGGCGCAGGCTTCCATCAGGTAGTGCATTGTCGAGATATAGGTATAGAACCGTGCCCCAACATCCTGAATATCAAATACAACGACGTCCGTAGTTTGGAGCTCCTCAGCCGTTGGTTTCTGGTGTTTACCATACAAGCTAGTCAGTTTAATACCAGTCCGTTGATCAATTTCGGACTTAACATGGGCACCCGCATCGGCATCCCCACGGAAGCCATGCTCTGGCCCAAACACCTGCTCTGGTCGGTAGCCAAGGGCCAAAAGGGTATCAAGTAGATGCACTGCACCTACCATGGATGTCTGGTTAACACAAAGCGAAAATCGTTTGCCTTTGAGGTGGGGCAGCCATACATCAAGTCGCTCAGCACCAACCAGCAGCCCAGGTTTTGGTTTGGCCATGCCAGTGGTTCTAGACGCCCCTAACACCCGATGCGGCCCCATAGCCATTACCGAACCCGATAACACAAAGCCCAGCAAGGTCAGCCAAACATAGCCAATCGATATCTCTACCTTCATAGCACAAAGTTGGGTACAATCTGCCACTTTTTGAGAGGAGCCAATCCAGCTAGTCAAAACGCATTGCCGAAACTTGGATTCGGCAATTGCAGAATTGTTGCACAAAAGCCTGTAAAATAACCTAACTTTGCTAAGTGATTGATGGACTGCCCTAGTCCATCGCCATTGATATACCCTAATAAACCAAAGAAATTTTATGGGATGGTCGTTCCGCAAATCGTTTAAGGTAGCCCCTGGCATCAGGATCAACCTGAGCAAGTCTGGCCCCTCCGTCAGTGTTGGTGGTCGTGGTGGCAGTGTTAACGTCAGCAAACGAGGAACCAACGTCAATACAGGCCTGCCTGGCACAGGACTGCGTTATCGGCAGCGGGTAGGCGGAGGATGCGCCATTTACCCACTTATCGGACTAGGTCTGTGGGCTATTTGGCTTCTGGCCTAAAGTCCCAAGGATGCTGCTAGGCCTTCTTAAGAAAGCAAGTCTTGAGCACAATGCTCGCGCCATTGACTTTGCAGTCCACCTCTTCGTTATCATCCGTGAGGCGGATCTTCTTGATCGTCGTGCCCTTCTTGAGGGTGATGGTCATGCCTTTGACTTTCAGGTCTTTGATCAGCACAACGGAATCACCATCGACTAAGAGGTTACCGTTGACGTCTTTTACTTCAGGGGTTGTGTCCATGGTGGGTTGGAGTTGTGTAGGGTAAAGGTAGGGCTTAATCTGAAAAGTCTCCTTTTGAAGCCAGTACGATGCTAAAGTCAACAGTTTGTCACTTGTCAAAATGATTACTTAAATTAGTTGACTATTGATGCCCAAATCGAAGTTTTCAATTGAACCAAGCCCCCCTATGACACCCAACACCACAGCGCCAACCACAATAGATCAATACATCGCTACTTACCCGACTGAGGTGCAGGCCCTGCTAACAACGATGCGGGAAACCATACAAGCAGCTGCCCCATCCGCTACCGAGAAGATCAGCTATGGCATGCCCACTTTCTACCTCAATGGTAACTTGGTGCACTTTGCTGCCTACAAACACCATATTGGGTTCTACCCCGCCCCGAGTGGCCTCAAAGCATTCGAATCAGAAATCAATCAATATAAAAACAGCAAAGGTGCCGTTCAATTCCCCATAGACAAACCCCTACCGCTAGACCTTGTGGATGGGATTGTGCGTTATCGGGTTGGTGAGCAGGGTGGGAAGGATTGATTGGGCTATCTAAAAAGCAACTTAGCACTTTGTACACGACCATGGACTACATCAATACCATAGATGGCATTTTCAGCTATAAATTGAGGAGCTAATTGATAAGTGATGATGATGTTTTCAGCCTGGCAGTAGAGCTTGTAGTCATTTGTTAACTTGAGGTTCCTTAACTGTACATTTGGTGGAGGAGCATAAGGCAACAAACTTATCACAACTATGGGGTGTGTAGACTTTCGATGACTCATCATGCTATCCAGGTGCTGGACAAAAGATGTGGACATTTGATCCTCAGCATTCTCCACCAGAATGATCGTACTGGTGTCAGCATCCAAAAGCCTCTTTTCATCTCCAACAAAAAAACTTGTTGGCGCATGGTGGTAGTAAAGATCAGTCGAATACCGAAAGCCAATTAGCAAAACGAGGACGGACACCAGCCCAATGAAGTAGAATACAAGCTTTCTCATACAATCTCAAACTTTCGTTTCTGGACCAACCAATACAACAGCATCAACTGTAAAAACAATCCAAGGGCGTAGCTAAAAACAAATATCCAATCTGGAAAAGGAGTACCCAATAATATATAGCAAGGTCCAAAATATACCATTAGATGGTTAATTGTTTTCAGGCCAGACATACTAAAGGTAATCAACACCAAAAAATGTGGTATGGCATAAAGCACCAATCCCAATCCAAGGAATCGTTCCTTGACCAACATTCTCGTCGTAGCGTACATCAAGCCAATCAATAGCGACCCAAAGAAGAGCTGCACCCCTATTATCAACCAATGAAATAAGGCCTCATACCACGGGTCCCATTGCGATGGCACGGATACCGAGACTGCAACCGCAAGGCGGGATACTAGGTAACCCGCTGTGCTGACCATACTGAGCTTCAGGACCTCCACCAAAACGATTGAAGTGGTTTGGGCAACCGTAGCACCGTCGAGTAGAGATCGCAAAATCAGGTGATTATTTAGCTTTTTGCTGAGCGCCAACAATGAAACGATGATGAACAAAAGTGCTTCAAGATCAAACATGGTTAGCAAGAACATACCAGGATTACTGCTGGTATCTAGGCTGGCTAAGGTGGGAAAAAACATCGGCATGAAGACGCCAAAAAACAAACCAAGCAAGGTCGCAAGTGCGGTATATATCAGGGCCAATCTCATGCTTTATTGTTTGTTAGGATTGGACCTTAACCACTTAGCAACCGCAATCTCTGAGCCTGGCAAGAAACCCACATGGTAATACCGTACTTGCCGACCTTCAGTCACCAAGGTAAATGGAATAGCCACTCCTTCAAACTGACCCTCTAGCAAGGATAGATAAGCATTATGATGGCGTACAGATCCGGGTACGGCCGCAAACTGGATGCCTTTACTTTCCCAGTCTGGATGCTGAAGCAAGGTTTTGGTAGTAGCGGCAGGATCTTTGTCTTGGGATAAGGCCACAATCCGAGCTTTTGAGGGATCAATTGTATCAGCTAGCGTCGCCAACTGAGGCATTTCCGCAACGCAAGGTCCGCACCAAGAGGCCCAATAATTAATGACTAGGTAGCGACTAGTATTTAGACCAACCGCTGTTTGTTTTGGCAAAATCATATCAGCAGGAAAGTAATCATACGGGCGAAAAACCAACGAAACAACCATTACAGTACCCAATACCATTATAGGCCACCGTCCCGCCCTGCCAATCAATTGCTCAAGTTTGATATCAGCCACGACCAACACCATTAAATGAGCCAACATCACAAGCAATATGAGCCCAACGCTTCCCCATACTAAATACTCCTGCTCAAGATATGCTACCTGCCGATATAACAACAAGTTAACCCAAACCGGTGGCAATTCCTTGAACATGATTGCTACTTTAGCATCGATCACAAGATAGCCAACAACGATAGCCATTATTGTGTAACGTGACAATAGTTGGCTAAGCCCAGCCATCACAAGGCTCAAAACCAACATCAAGCAAGCCATGTTGAGCCAAACTTTAAGCGTAAAGAGCCATACTCCTAAGGATGTAAATGCCTCAAAATTGGCGGCAAAGAAAGCATAACAGATCAGGATCGTTACTGGGAAAATAGCGCTAAAGCCAACAGCCCGCAACGTCAACTGACGCAAACAATGGTCAGCCAACCGAGCCCCTGAAAGGCCATCAAGCTTTAGGCGCGTGACAGCACGTTGGCTGAATGTACCTACATCTTGCAAGACAAAAATAAACAACAAAACCAGCCTAAACTGTGTGAAATAGGGCAAAACCAATGCAAACAGACCATTGGTAGCCCCCTCAACTCCATGCTCCACATTGGCATAGTAGAGAGAGGCGAGGTAAACCAACAGCACCAACAACAACAAGATCCAGGCACGAAAGGCTGTGTTTATGGACATATCAAACTCTGGTCTTGCTGTAAAAATCAGAAACCATTTTGCTGAAGTCCGCCTGGCCGAAGTTGGCTTGATCGATGTCATTGACCACCATTTGGCCATCCCTAATTAGCCCAACCTTGTTAGGTACAGGTTCGTTACCGTTCGTCAGGTGCAGACTCATCAAGATGGTTTTGCCGGCCTGTTGGTATCGGCTGATGTAGCGGTAAAGTACATTAACTGCCTCATAGTCCAGTCCGTTGTTTGGTTCGTCCAGCACATAGATACCCGTCTGGCGCGAAAGGGACGAAATAATAGTCAGTTTCTTGGCCGTCCCGAGCGACAAAGTGCCTACCCGATTGCTCAGATAGGCATCTAATCCAAAGTCCTGAAGCATGGGGATGATTGTGTCAAAATCCACCCCATTTCGTTTGCATGTCGTTGCTAGACAATGCCTAACAGTCTCGTTTTTATCGTAGTAGTGCTGGTCTAGCCCCAGACTAACCACCTCATTGAGATAGGCCACAAGGTTGCCATCAATCAAGATCTCACCTCCATGCGGACGCATCAGCCCACCCAGCAGTCGAAACAGGGTACTTTTTCCAGCACCATTGTTGCCAACGATGATCATGAGTTCCCCGCCGGCCAACGAAAAGTCAATCGGCCCAAGCCGGAACTTTTTGTACTGGTAGGTTAAGTTATTGATGGCAAGATTGCCACTAGGTTTTTGAATCATGCTTAATGGCAATGAGCTAATAGATTAGGCTAAGAGAATTCTATTGTATTGATTGGTCCTACAAAAGAGTCCTGCTAACCTTGGGATTGAAATTAAGCCACTGCCCCACCCAACTATATATAAATCAAATAATTCACATACAGTGAATAGGTCACCCATATCGTAACGAAATTCAAAGGATAAGCATAGAACACATGTGCCTTAGCTGTAATTTTTGCGTCAAAAGGAAGCGGTCCCTGTGGAATAAAAGCTGGTAGGGTGCCACCATTTCTGCGCTTAAAGAAGTTTTCTAGCAGAAATGGTTTACTGAGGCTTAATGCCATAACAAACATCATCCCAAAGAGGATGCCTAGCTCAGCGGGGAGCACAAAGTAAATGCCGCAGGATATACCAACGATTAGGACATCCATCAGCACCAAAAGCAAGTAGTACTTGACCAAATTCATGGGATTATTGCGTTTACAGCTACGTGATTACTACCCTACTGAATCTGGGCTATGACAAACCTACAAAACCCACAACACAATCCAAAAGCAATTTTCTTGATTGCATACCAAAAATTTTACCCCTTGCACGGTACCAAATTTTCTTCATCAAAAGAAGCAATCAACAGAAATGAAGCCCTAAAATTTTAGGGGTGCCAAAAACAATTGGTCTGTTTTGTACTTTGGTTAGAATCAAGAGCTAATATGCCAAGGAAAAATACAAAAGCCCTATCTACGCATCCCACCTAAACCAAACACCTGCAAACCGTAAACCCTCAACAGGAATAAGTTGTAGCCGTACGAGCTTGATAATCAAACCAGTAGGAGTGAGTTGTAGTGGGGCCAGCAAGTCATAATAGCTGGTACCAGCTGCCAGCAGGTCTTGCAGCTTTTGGTCATCGGTGCTGGTCCAGAGGGGAGGCGCAGTTTCACCATCCGCAGGCTCAGGCATGGCGGGTGGCTCTGGGCCCATATAGTCAGGGTCAGGAAGCACAACGTAGGCTGGGCTAAGCGAAAAGGCCACAATCAGACCCATGCCCCGCAATTTGCTGCCAACACCACCTGGTTTTCGTTGCATTTCGGCAGCGATGTCCTTGATGGGTACTCGGGCTTCAAAACGTTCACGCAACAGCTCCAGATCAGCCTTGAGGTAGCGGGCGCCCTCGTTTGCGAGTTTGCCACCTGCTAGGTTTTTGTCCTGCAGCTCGGCAATGGCTTTGGCTTGTTTCTGTTGTTTTTTGCGCTCCTCTTCGGCTTTGTCTTCCTTGCTTTTCTGGATCAGGCCACCAGCGGCTGGTTTTTCGGGCCTGCGGGCGGAGGTATGGGCAGGGTTGTTGTCCTGTGTCTGCATCTGGCTTGTCGCCCACTTCGCAAACGCATTGACCACCTCAGCCACAATGATATCACGTTGCATTAGCGGTTGCCGCAAGGTGATACCGTCCAGCGTACGGCAACGGCTGAGGGCCACATAAAGCTGACCTGGCGCAAAGGCCCCAGATCCGATATCCAGCCGCATTTTGTCAAAGGTCAGGCCCTGCGATTTGTGCACTGTCACGGCCCAAGCCAAGCGCAGGGGAAACTGGCTAAACGTCCCCTTAACCTCTTTGTCGATCTCCTTGTCTTTGTCGCTGAACTTATAGCTGACGTTTTCCCAAGTATGGTGGCTCACGATTTCCTCATTCCCTCGGTCAAATTTGACGGTTAGGGTGAGCCCCTCTTCGTCATCTTCATTGACAGCAAGCAAAGTACCAAGGCTGCCATTGCTCCAGCGGCGCAGGCTATCATTGGTCAGCATCATGACACGGGCCCCGATCTTGAGTTCTAACAAAGTCTCGGCACGGCAGAGATGAGCGGGGAACACCCGGTCAATGGAGGCATCAAATTGATAAAGCCGTCCCGATAAAGCCCGCAACTG
>CANHWS010000024.1 GCA_947464365.1 Cytophagaceae bacterium
AAGTAGAGAGGCAATGAGGGATCAAACCATACTTTTTAGACCATAACCCCGGCGTAATGACCACACCCTCCACTAAATCCTTTGTCCTAAATGATCTGCTCAAGCAACGCATCCTTGTACTGGATGGCGCTATGGGTACCATGATCCAGAGGCATAACCTGACAGAAGAGGACTACAGGGGCGATAGGTTTGCGAATAATGAGCGAGATCTCAAAGGCAATAACGACCTCCTGACCCTGACTCAACCTGATCTAATCAAAGATATCCATCGAGCTTATTTCGCAGCTGGTGCTGACATTGTCGAGACCAATACGTTTAGCTCGACTACGATTGCAATGGCGGATTACCATCAGGAGCACCTTGCCTACGAACTAAACTACCAAGGTGCCAAAATTGCCCGAGAGGTGGCAGATGAGTTCACAACCGCAGAACCAAATAAGCCACGCTTCGTAGCAGGATCAATCGGGCCAACAAACAGGACGGCATCAATTTCGCCTGATGTTAATAACCCAGGCTACCGTGCCGTATCTTTTGATGAGCTCAAGACGGCTTATGCTGAGCAGATTAAAGGGTTAGTTGATGGCGGGGCTGACATCTTGTTGGTCGAAACCATTTTCGACACACTCAATGCCAAGGCGGCCTTGTTTGCAATCCAGGAGTTCAACGAGGCAACAGGGCTAAATATACCAGTTATGGTCTCTGGTACGATCACCGACGCAAGTGGCAGGACCCTTAGCGGGCAGACAGTAGAGGCATTCCTCTACTCAGTCTCCCACGTCAATTTGCTGAGTGTAGGGTTCAACTGTGCGCTTGGAGCTGACCTTTTGAGGCCCTATGTGGAAGAGCTAAGTGATAAGGCACCATTTTACACTAGTGCCCACCCCAATGCTGGCTTACCCAACGAGTTTGGTGAGTATGACGAAAGCCCAGAGCAAATGGCCAGTGTCATCGAGGGTTTCCTCAAGGATAACTTCATCAACATCATCGGTGGGTGTTGTGGCACGACCCCAGACCACATCAAGGCCATTGCCGAAGTGGCAGAACGCTACAGCCCACGCTCCAAACCCGAAAATGACCATCACCCGAAACTCTCTGGCCTAGAGCCACTCAAGATTTTTGATGGACTTAACTTCGTCAACATTGGCGAACGGACCAACGTTACGGGTAGCCGTGCCTTCGCAAGACTGATCAAGGAAGGAAAGTTTGACGAGGCAGTATCTGTAGCTCGGCAACAGGTTGAGGGTGGTGCGCAAGTCATCGACGTCAATATGGACGAAGGCATGCTTGATAGCGAAGCTGCCATGGTTTTATTCCTGAACCTCATTGCCGCCGAGCCTGATATCGCCCGCGTACCGGTCATGATTGATAGCAGCAAATGGTCCGTGATCGAGGCTGGGCTTAAATGTGTGCAGGGCAAGGCCATTGTCAACTCCATCAGTATGAAAGAGGGCAAGGATACATTCCGAGCTCATGCGCGCAAGGTGCTCAAATACGGAGCTGCCGTTGTCGTCATGGCATTTGATGAAGAAGGTCAGGCTGATAGCTACGAACGCCGAATCGCTATCTGCGATCGGGCCTACCATATCTTGGTTGATGAGGTTGGATTCCCAGCTGAGGACATCATTTTTGACCCAAACATCCTAACAGTTGCCACTGGCATTGAGGAACATAACAACTATGCTGTTGACTTTGTCAGGGCCACCGAGTGGATCAAGACCCATTTGCCACATGCTCGGGTTAGCGGAGGCGTATCCAATATCTCGTTCAGCTTCAGGGGTAATGACACAATAAGGGAAGCCATGCACTCGGCATTCCTATACCGTGCCATTAAGGCAGGCATGGATATGGGGATCGTGAATGCAGGTATGATCACGGTCTATGAAGACATCCCGAAAGACCTACTTGAGCTAGTTGAAGATGTTCTCTGGAATCGCCGACCTGACTCAACCGAAAGGTTAGTTAATGCTGCTGAAACCATCAAATCTAAGGGCAAGGAAATCGTAAAAGATGAGTCTTGGCGCCTTTTAGAGGTCAAGGCACGCCTAGCACATGCCCTAGTCAAAGGCATTGCTGACTATGTAGACGATGACATTGAAGAATGCCGACACTTGTATAAGCGGCCAATAGAAGTAATCGAAGGCCCTTTGATGGACGGCATGAACATCGTTGGTGACCTTTTTGGTGAGGGCAAGATGTTTTTGCCACAGGTTGTAAAGTCCGCCAGGGTGATGAAAAAGGCCGTTGCTTACTTACAACCATTTATAGAGGCCGAAAAGACCGAAGGCAGCAACGCACAGGGCAAAATTTTGCTTGCAACAGTCAAAGGGGACGTACATGACATTGGCAAGAACATCGTAGGTGTGGTCCTAGGCTGCAACAACTACGAGGTTATCGACATGGGCGTGATGGTGCCAGCCGAAAAAATCTTGGAGCGCGCCCGCAAAGAAAATGTGGATGTAATCGGCCTCAGTGGTTTGATCACTCCATCGTTAGACGAAATGGTCCATGTCGCTAAAGAAATGGAACGCCAAGGCTTCAAAATCCCGCTACTGATTGGCGGGGCTACAACAAGCCGTATCCATACCGCTGTCAAAATCGCCCCAAATTATAGCGGCCCTGTGGTTCATGTGCTTGATGCTAGCCGCTCGGTCCCCGTTGCGGGTAAACTCATCGGCCCTGATAGTCGGGAGGCCTTTGCGTTAGATATCCGAGAGGAGTATGACCAGATGCGGACCGATCATGCGGCCAAACATAAGGATAAGTCCTTTGCTACCTTAGCGGAGGCACGCCAGAACAAGGTCAAAATCGACTGGAATACGACCAAGATCGTCAAGCCGCGTTTCCTTGGTGTCCAGTACTATCAAGACTATGACTTGGCCGAAATCGCTAAGTACATTGACTGGACACCATTTTTCCAGACTTGGCAGCTCTTTGGTAGGTATCCAAAAATCCTGAAGGACGAAAAAGTAGGCGCAGAAGCCACCAAGCTCTTTGCTGATGCTCAAGCGATGCTTAAGCGTGTGCTGGATGGTAAACTACTGAAGGCAAAGGCGGCAATTGGTTTCTGGCCCGCCAATGCTGATGGAGATGACATTATCCTATACCAATTGGACGAAAAAACGGTTAGCACTGATTGTGACAAACACGGCAGCCATACCAACACCATCCAGACTGTACTAACTGGTGCCGATGGCAAACCAGTCCGGCGGTCCCTCAAGTTGCACCATTTGCGGCAGCAGAGCAAACGCGCAGTCGGGGTACCGAACTATTGCTTATCTGACTTTATCGCACCAATAGAGTCTGGTAAGGTTGATTACATTGGCGGATTTGCGACCACAGCTGGCATTGGCGTGGATGAACTAGCTGCAGCTTATGAAGCTGACCATGACGACTACAACTCGATTATGATCAAGGCTATTGGCGACCGCCTAGCGGAAGCCTTTGCAGAGTTGATGCACGAGAAGGTGCGCCGTGAGCTTTGGGGCTATGCGCCTGCTGAACGTCTAGAGAACGAGGCATTGATTGACGAACAATACCAAGGCATCCGCCCAGCACCAGGCTACCCTGCCTGCCCAGAGCATACCGAAAAAGGCACCTTGTTCACACTTCTGGATGCTGAGGCTAAACTTGGTATGACCTTGACAGAAAGCTATGCGATGACCCCAGCAAGCTCAGTGAGTGGTTGGTATTTCAGCCACCCTGATAGTCGGTATTTCGGGCTCGGTAAAATTGCAAAGGATCAGATCCAAGATTATGCTGAGCGAAAGGGTATGACATTTGAAGAAGCTGAAAAGTGGCTTGGATCTGTGGCCAATTACTAAGTGCTCTGTCAGGACTGAAGTCCAAAATCAAAAAGACCACCTGTCGCTATTGTAGCCTCAGGTGGTCTCTTTTTTGATTTCGCCGTAGCCGAATAATGACCTAATTGGCATTAAGCATATCCCAGATCACATCTTTCAGCCGCTCGATATTGAAGTTAGTTGCGGCACTAATGTAGATATGGCGAAGATTGGCAGGTACGGTCTTTTTGACTTCAGCAAGCTCATCTGGCAGTAGCATATCGCACTTGGTGATGGCCAACAGTCGCTGTTTGTCTAGCAACTCAGGGTTATGGGCTCCTAATTCCGATATCAAGGTCTGGTATTCTGCCTCGACGTTTTGGGTCGTAGCAGGTACGCAAAACAATAGCATACTATTCCGCTCGATGTGGCGTAGGAAGCGTAGACCAAGGCCCTTGCCTTCGCTTGCCCCTTCGATGATGCCAGGAATGTCAGCCACAATGAATGACTGTGCGTTACGGTGTTTGACAACCCCAAGGTTAGGTGTCAGGGTCGTGAAGGGGTAGTCACCGATCTTGGGTTTGGCTGCAGACACCACTGAGAGCAAAGTGCTTTTACCAGCGTTAGGGAAACCAACAAGGCCTACATCCGCTAAAACTTTTAGCTCTAAAATGATCCACTCCTCGATGCCATCTTCGCCTGGTTGGGCATACTCAGGGGCTTGGTTGGTACTAGTCTTAAAGTTCCAGTTGCCAAGGCCACCACGACCTCCTTTTGTTAGGACTACCTCGTGGCCATGGTGCAAGATTTCAAAACGGACTTCGCCCGTTTCGGCATCTTTTGCAACAGTACCTAGTGGCACCTCAACGATGATGTTTTTGCCGCTGACTCCCGTCATTTTATTTGCACTTCCGTTAGCACCAGGGTCAGCAATGATGTGTTTGGTGTACTTAAGGTGCAATAAGGTCCAGAGCTGGGAGCTGCCCCGAACAATGATGCTGCCACCATGGCCACCATCACCACCATCGGGCCCACCGAGTGGTGCCCATTTTTCGCGTCTGAAATGCGAAGACCCAGCCCCACCCCTTCCGGAGCGTGAGCAGATCTTGACATAGTCTATAAAATTATCACTTGCCAATGTCTGGAGGCCATCAAATCTGGTCTGCCCAAAGCGCACATCGCTGGGCTAAATGATGATGGCGGTGCAAAAATCGGTTTTTATTTCCGCTTTTGCTGTACAATTGCAGAAATGGCCCAGTGCCTACCCCAATTTACTCCCCATGAAACTTGACATCCTAGCGCTTGCCTCCCACCCAGACGATGCAGAAATGAGCTGCAGCGGTACCCTTGCCCTGCATGCCCAAATGGGTTACCGAACTGGCATTGTTGACTTTACTAGGGGTGAGCTGGGCACACGTGGCACACCTGAACTTCGGGATGCCGAAGCAGCCGAAGCTGCTAAAATTTTGGGCCTAACCTGGCGTGGGAACCTGGGACTGCCAGACGGTTTTGTTGGTACCACACCAGACCAAGTCATTAAGGTGATTGAGGTTCTGAGATTCGCCCAGCCAGAGGTGGTTCTCTGCAATGCCCCATCAGACCGTCACCCCGACCATGGTAGCGGTGCTGAACTAGCTATTCGGGCCTGTTTTATGGCTGGCCTTGCCAAAATAGAAACCCATTGGGAGGGTCAAAAACAGCAGGTCTGGAGACCCAAACAAGTTTTCCATTACATCCAAGACCAGCTTATCAAACCTGATTTCGTAATCGACATTACCAACCATTGGGATACTAAGTTAGCTAGCATCAAAGCCTTCAAGAGCCAATTCTACGACTCCTCTAACGAGGGCCCTGAGACCTACATAAGCACGCCTGAGTTTTGGCGTTTCCTTGGGTCGCGTGCAATGGAGTACGGCCACGGAACGGGTGCGCAATACGCCGAAGGATTCATCAAGACAAGGCAAATGCTGGTAACCAACTTGCTGGACCTAACTCCTAAAACAACGTTGGTATAGGTCAGCTAAATCATGGAGCCAGCCGACTGATGGTCCAGCCCGGCTGAACGTTGGGCTCGGCAATTGCATCTTGGCGTTCGTACACAATACGATCATGCAGACGGCTGGGGCGACCCTGCCAAAACTCGATGTAGTACGGGATCAACCGGTAGCCACCCCAATGTTTAGGGCAAGTCAAAGCACTACCTTTTGACTCGTTGACCAACTTTTCGGTCTTGAGCTCTAGGATATTACGGCTCACGATTTTTTCAGACTGCGGGCTAACAATGGCACCAATCTGACTGCCCACTGGTCTGGAGCTGAAGTACTTTTCGGTCTGTTTGCGGCTGACTTTTTCAACTATGCCCTCTATCCGGACTTGACGCTCGAGCTTGTCCCAGAAAAAGGTAGCAGCAGCCACCGCATTGGTTGCTAGATGAAGCCCTTTGCGGCTGTTGTAATTCGTATAGAACACCAATCCAAGGTCGATTTCCTTTAGTAGGACCACCCTAGCAGCTGGTAGTCCTGTCTCTGAAACAGTTGAGATGACCATGGCATTGGGCTCTAGCATGCCCGCCTCTGTGGCATTGGCAAGCCAGGTCCTGAGCTGAATAAATGGGTCAGTAGGCATCTCGTCCTCATTGAGCGCGCCGACAGTATAATTGCGACGCTGCTCCTGCAGTTTGAGCCCACCCAAGACGGCGGGATTATGATCTTGATTTGGCATTTGGGATGGGTGCAACAAGGTCTTAAGTTGATGCCAAGCTTGTATAGGTGTACTGATTGGGATTGGTAGTCAGTTGATTTCTACTCCCTAATTTGGAGTCGGGACAAAGGTAAATTCCAGACCTTGACCATTAACCAGATCATGATATATGTTAGCAAATCAGGGGCCGAAAATCTTAAAACCTCTAGATAACTAGGATTCGTTTTGCTTTTCTGGTTTGGTTCGTATTATTTGGGCCAAGTGGCATCCAAGCGGCTTACAGATTGACTCATTTCCGGTCCTATTGTCAACGATTGGCTCAACCAGCGACCACAACGAAACACGAATCATAAGATGGAAGTTCAGAAATCCGATAACATTGAGGTTGACAGAGGCACCTTATTGCTAGCAGACCCGTTTTTGTCAGATGGTACCTTTGACAGGTCGGTCATCTTAATCTGCGAACACAACGAAACGGGAACGATGGGATTTATCCTCAACAACAAAACGGAGTATCATCTACCCGACGTGTTGGAGGACCTGAGCGATGCTAACCAGGATCTATATATTGGGGGACCAGTTCAGCAGAATACACTGCACTATCTGCACCGCATTGGTCCAGTTATCCAGAATGCCTTTCAGGTGACCCAGCATATCTATTGGGGTGGAAATTTTGACCAACTTAAAGTCAATGCACAATTGAAGACCATCGACCCAGGGGATATACGTTTCTTTTTGGGCTATACGGGCTGGGGCAAGGGACAGCTAGAGTCCGAAATTGCCGATGGGACTTGGCTAGCTTTTAACGGGCATGAGTTTGACTTTTTTGACATCCCACCAAAAGAGCTTTGGCGATCCGTCCTGAAAGAAATGGGAGGCAAATATCGCGAGATGGCCAATTACCCTAAGGATCCTAGCATGAACTAGGGCCGATAACCCGCTAAACAAACCAGGAGGATTTATTTCTTAGAACTTCCGTTCCAGGATAGTTTGTAGAAGAAAAGCTTGGCTTAGTGCCTGCTTGTCCCTAAGGAGTTTGGCCAATTTACTTGCCTCTGTTGGAGGCGAGTCGGCATGATTGACCTTGGTGAGGCTAGTATTGTTATCCGCTAGGGTCATTTTACTCGCACCTGCCGACTTAGCAGCAGACTGGTCATAAATATCTTGGTAGCGAGTAGGCGAGGTCGGGGCAAGTACGGTTGTTGGCCTTGTCGGTTGCCGATGGGCCTTTTCGGACGGCAAAATTGGTGGTGGCAAAACAGGATTGGCCCGCTCCTGACCTAGCCCATCTCCGGCTCTGCCAAGGGTGCCTTGGTGTGCTGACTTAATGGGTTTGCCCGCTTTGGTCCAACTATCAGGACCAATCTCTTCGAGGCTATCTGCAGAAGTTGTAGTCCTTGAGGTTGTTTCGACTGAGGTAGTGGCTGACTTAGCACTTGCTTCAGATTGTTGAGCCTCACGGATTTTACGCAGCAAGTCGTCATAGCTTGTTGCAGCTTCGGCATTAGGACCTGTTGACGGCACCCGATTACGTTTGCGTTCGGCCTCCTCTTTGGCCTTGGCCTTATAGCGGTAGATGCTGACTATGAGCCAACCCACCGCTATCAGTCCGTATATCACAATCTTGAACATAGGCTCTGGAGGGCAGTATGTTGGTTAGAGATCGTAGGTTTGGCCTTTTGCCGGGATCTCGACCATGTCATAGCCTTCGCCAGCAAGGGTGGCAGCGAAGTCAACTTGGCTCTTGTAGTCTCCATGCACCAAAAACACCTTTTTGACCTTGGTTTTATCCTGTTGCGACACCCAAGCAATTAGGTCATCTAAGTCGCCATGCCCGCTGAAAACGTCAGTATGTGCGATGGTACAGGTGACAGCATACTCACGTTTATCCCATTCAAAACTCTTCTTGCCATGTAGCAAATCATGCCCGATGGTCCCTTCGGCAGAGTAGCCGACAAGCAAAATGGTGCTATACGGGTTGCTTAGGTTCTGACGCACGTGGTGCTCTACCCTACCGCCTGATATCATCCCTGAAGATGAAATGATTACACATGGCCGGTTGTAGTCGCTTAGGGCTTTGCTATCCTTGGCGTTTTCGACAAAGGTGAGGTTCTTGAAGTCAAACAACTCGCCATGCGTGTCACGAAATTCACGGGCTTCATCGTTCAGCAGGCTGGGGTATTTTTCGTAAACTGCAGTGGACTTAAGTGCCAACGGACTATCAGTGAAGACCCGTACCTGTGGGAAATTGAGGTCCGCATAGACCTTGTTAAGGGTAAAAAGTAGTGCTTGGGTACGCCCAACCGCAAAAGCAGGGATCACCAAACGGCCAGGGATATCCACACAAGTTTTGCGCACCAAATCCCCTAGGATCTGGACAGGGTCACCTTCGTCCTTGTGGTAGCGATTACCATAAGTGCTTTCGCAGATCAGGTAGTCAACCTCAGGAAAGGGATAGGGATCTTTGAGCAAAGGGTAATTATGCCTTCCAATATCACCACTGAAACCAATTCGCTTCGTTACCCCATCCTCCTCGATCTCGAGCAGGATGTTAGCAGCGCCAAGGATATGGCCAGTTGGGATGAACGTCATCCAGACACCTTTGCGGAGCTTGACACGCTGTAAAAATGGAATTGTCGCAAAGTAGTCAAAAGACTCTTCAGCATCCTTTTCGAGGTATAGATTAGAAACCTCTTTGGTTGGTTTAACTTTTTTGTTACCCCTTTTATCATTCCCCATGATCCTGTTTAGCCGCTTACGATGTAGCATTGCGCTATCTAACAGCAGTGGCTGGGTAAGGTCGTAGGTGGCAGGGGTGCAGAATATCTTGCCTTCAAATCCTTCGCGGATTAGGTTTGGGATTTCGCCACTATGGTCGATGTGGGCATGGGTGAGCAGAACTGCGTTCAGAAATGATGGCTCAAACGGGAAGAGCCGGTTTTTCATATCAGCTGGCCAAACATCTGGTGCGTTTTCGTCTGGCCTACTGAGGTCGGTGCCACAGTCAATCAGTATCCGGTAATCGTCATCGAGCTCAAGTAAATACATGCTGCCAGTTACTTGGCGGGCAGCTCCCCAAAACGTTAGCTTCACAGGCTTCTTTCTATATGTAGGGGCCATCCCGATAGGTATTTGGGTGGCTCTTGGTAGCAATCTTTGGTCGATTTGGGCGTTATGTAGCCGAATCTAAAGCACTAATTAAACCAAAAAAAACGGATATCCACCACTTTAGAGGCTTTCCGTGACCAAGACTAAGGCTGATCTAAGAACGAGATTGGCCAAACTCCTACAATCTCATGCAACAAACGGACCAGAGTCATGATCAACGGTTGTTGGTAGTTAGGCATCTGATATTAGTTTTGTCAGGATATCCACTCTGTATGAAACCCAACAATTCGGTAACAGCCCCTATTCGATTGCGGCCCTATCTGCCTTTGGCATTGATCTTGAGCTGTTTCATTACGATCGGGATCCCAACCTGGGCACAGCAAGGCCCCCAAGCGACGGTTGTAACAGGCAAAGTGACCGAGTCTGAAACTGGAGACCCAATCCCATTTGCGAGTATAATTTTCAAAGGGACCACCATAGGTGCCAACACTGACTTCGAAGGCAAGTTTACACTTCGTACCACAAAAAAGGTTGATAGTCTGCAAGTTGTCTACGTTGGCTTCCGCCCAAGGACAAAGGCTGTCAAGTACGGAATTAGCCAAGTTATCAACTTTCAGCTAGCACCAAGCTCCTACGAAAAGGTCGAAATTGAGGTCATAGCTGGTGAAAATCCGGCATACGAAATCATCCGACGGGCCGTCCGCAACAAGGACCGTAATGACCGCAAAAACATCTTAGATTATGAGTACGAAAGCTACAACAAAGTCGAAGTAGATGTTGACAATATTGGCGAAAAGTTTGCCAAACGCCCATTGATGCGCAAAATCAAGGCTGTGGTGGACTCGTTAGCCAAATTTGCTGGAGAGGATGGCAAACCCTTGATACCGATTTTTATCAGCGAAAGTATCAGCAAGTATTATGCGAGCAGCAAACCTTTCCGCACTCACGAGGATGTTATCAAAACCAAGGTGAAGGGTGTTGGACTGGACGAAAGCTCCTTCATCACAAACATCATAGGCACTAGCCTGCAGCAGTATAACTTCTATGACAACCAAGTCGAGATCCTCGGCAAGGCCTTCATCAGCCCTATAGCCTCGGGGTGGAGGTTCAGCTATGACTTTGAGCTCAAGGATAGTATGTTCATCGGCGAGGATTGGTGCTATAAACTGATCGTTTATCCTCGTCGTGAGGCTGACCTAGCCTTTAGCGGTACTATCTGGATCACAAAAGAGGACTATGCCCTCAAGCGCCTAGACCTGATCACAACCAGCAGCACCAACATCAACTTTGTCTCGAAGCTAAAGCTGCAACAAGAGCTAACCCGGATGAGAAACGGCGCATGGCTACCGAGCAAAAACCGCCTTTTGGTCGATATCGCCAACCTAAACGACCAGTGGGCAGGGCTGCTGGCCAAAAGCTATAGCTCGAACCGTAACTTCAGGATCAATAACCAGGCGCCTGATGAGCTGTTTGATAAAGCCGTCGAGTTTTCGGAAGATGCCAAAACGCCATCTGAAGACTATTGGGCAACAGCACGACATGATACCCTCAGTGGAGATGAGCTAAAAATGATGAAGATGATCGACACCATTAGGAATATGCCAGTGGTGAAGACCTACGTTGAAATCATTGACATTGCTATTAACGGATCACAAAGGTTTGGCAAGGTGGATGTGGGACCGTATTTGGGCACCTTGGCAATCAATAACATTGAAGGTCTGAGGCTCAGGGCAGGTTTCAGGACCAACTCATTCTTTAACAAAAAATGGACTATTGATGGCTATGGAGCTTACGGTACTACGGATGGGCGGTTCAAGGGTAGCCTAGGGCTTGAGTATATCTTCAGCCGAAAAAAGTGGACCAATGCCGGTATTTATGTCCAGCACGACATTGACCAGCTAGCCTTACAGGATAACACGTTTTCACGCTCTGGGCTGTTCTATGCGCTCACCAAATGGGGGGACATCAAAGTAGGAAGGCCATTCCTGAATACATCGGTTTCTGCGTTTGTCTCTCGTGACCTATTCAAGGGGTTTAGTCCTACCCTGACCATCAAACAGACCCAATATGAGCCCTTGTTTGATTTTGTTTACCCTACTATGCAAAGCGACGGAAGCGTCGTGCCCAACTACAAGGGCTTTAGCACGACAGAGGGACAGCTAGACATTCGGTATGCGGCAAAAGAATTCCTTTTGGAGGATAACACCAATAGTCGCTATGGCATCTATGGCCGTCTATCCCCTATCTGGACACTGAAAATCATAGCAGGCCGGGCGTCCATGGGTGGCGAGGTCCTGAACTATTATCGTTTATCTGCTGGCCTAAACCAATACCTCAACTACGGTGCATTAGGCAGCGGTCGCTACATCATCGATGTCGGTATGGTGCCAAACAAAGTACCCTATCCCCTACTCAAAACCCACCTTGGCAACCCATTCGCGATCTATGCTGCACAGGCGTTTAACACGATGAACTTTTTTGAGTTCGTGAGCGACCGTTGGGTCTCGGTTTCGTATCAGCACTTTTTCGAAGGTCTCTTACTGAACAGCATCCCAGCCATCAAAAAGCTCAACCTGCGGCTAACCATGCAAGGCAAGTTACTTTATGGTGGGATAACCGCCGCAAATCAAGAATACAACACATTGCCTGGCGTCCCTAGTCAGTTCTCAAGCCTTGATGGCAGACCTTATGCCGAAGTAGGATACGGAATCGAGAACATTTTTCGGTTTATCCGTGTGGACTTTTTGCATCGCCTCACCTATCTGGACAGGCCCAATGCGCGCCCATTCCATATCAAAATTGGCGCCTCCTTTAAGCTCTAGCTTCTTGCCTCATGTTTTGCCTCTAGTCTGCATCAGGATGGGTCAGCCAATCGATGCCTTTTTGCAAATGTTGTTGGGTGTACTCCTCGGCAGAGGCAGGCTCCACTTTGTGGTCATAAAACCATTGGGCCATTGGTGGCATTGACATCAGGATGCTCTCGGTCCGGCCATCGGTGTCGAGGCCAAATTTTGTGCCCTTGTCCAGGACCAGGTTAAACTCCACATACCGACCTCGACGTAAAGCCTGCCATTTCTGGTGTGCCTCGGTGTAAGGCAACTCGTGATTTTTGGTCATGAAGTGGCTGTAGGTTGGTGCAAAGGCATTCCCTACGGACTGCACAAAGGAAAACAGCTCAGCCTTGTTGTCCGATCCATCAGCTGCAACGGTTGGCATTAGGTGGTCGAAGAAGATACCGCCGATTCCTCTGGTTTCTTGCCTGTGTTTGATATAGAAATAGTCATCAGCCCAAGGTTTGTATTTAGGGTAATAGGTTGGGTCGTGGGCGTCGCAAGCAGCTTTCATTTGTTGGTGGAACCAGCGGGCATCCTTAGGGTTAATATAGTGTGGTGTAAGGTCGATGCCACCTCCAAACCAGCAAGTACCATTAGTCATCTCAAAGTACCGCACGTTCATGTGGATGATCGGCACCAAGGGGCTATTGGGGTGCATTACGATGCTCACACCAGTGGCAAAAAAGTCAGCCTCGGGGAGATTAAGAGCCTGTAGTATCTTTTTGGGGGTCTGACCATAAACGGCCGAGAATCCTACACCAGCCTTGGCCAGGATCCGACCATTTGTAAGGATCCGGGTGCGGCCACCACCACCACCATGCCGTTCCCAAGAGTCTTCTATAAAGGTCCCGACACCATCAGTTGCTGAGATCTGAGTCGTTATCGTGTCCTGAAGCCCCATGAACCACTGCTGGATTTCTTCTTTCGTTATCATTGTTGTACTTCTTAGTGCTTGATTTATCAGTCTTGGTAGATCGATCTGCCGATATACGTCGTAAGTATAGGCATCAAACATACTGACAGGGCCACTTTCTGATCAAAATCATATCAAGCTCCGTATATTGAGGTCGTTTTCATCATAACAATGATAATAGTTAGTACTATGGATAACCTACTTCGGGTCCGACTGGTGATCGCACTTGTCGCTAGCCTTATGATTGGCGTCGCTGCCTGCTCTAGCGACAAATACCAAAACATCAAACCAGTTAGTACCGACACCTCAAGCTGCAAAACAGCTAATATGAGTTTCGTTACGGACATCAGGCCAATTCTTGAGGCCGAATGCGATGGCTGCCATTCGACTGCCAACAGTGGTGCAGGTGGTGGCATTGTATTGGACAACTATAATGCAGTCAAGTCATTAGGGACCAGCATCCAGAATAGGGTCAGCCTGCCTAATAGTGACGCATCGTTCATGCCTAAAGGTGGTAGCAGCATCGGCACCTGCAAGATCGACAAGATCAGGGCCTGGATAAATCAAGGATCAAATCCGTAGAAGCCCACCAGAACTTACCTGATTTTCACCACCGTGGTCCATCCAATGACCACCATAATGACCATTCGGACATGAAACCATCCTTTCTTAGACTCTTTATACTAACGGGGCTTGCTTTTGCCCTTACTCACGTCAGTGCATCTGCGCAAGACGACCTTGACAAACTGCTTAGTGACAGCAAACCCAATGATGTCAATTATACCTTGGCAACCTTCAAAGCCACGCGTATCGTCAACACCCATACGGTAGAAGGTCTGCGGGCTAACCACCTCGATTTCCGGATCCATCACCGCTTTGGGGCGCTCAACACAGGGCTGGACCAGTTCTGGGGGCTTGATCAAGCCTCCATCAAACTATCCCTTGAGTATGGGATCACTGACGACTTGATGGTCGGAATTGGTCGGTCTAGCATCAACAAATTGGTTGATGGATTTTTCAAGCTCAAAGTCCTAAAGCAAAGCACGGGTGCACGCAATATGCCTGTTTCGGTATCCTTGTTTGGCAATGCAGGGTATATCAGTACCAAGGTGCCAATTGGCTCAGAGGCTGATGGTGTGGCTTGGACTGTTGATAGAAGGATGTCCTACGCAGCTCAGCTTCTGATTGCACGCAAGTTTAACGAAAACCTAAGCCTTCAACTGTCTCCAAGCTATGTACACCGTAATGTGGTAGCACGTGAGGAGGATCAGAATGACCTTTTTGCAGTTGGCATTGGCGGGCGATACAAACTCACCAAAAGGCTCAGCCTTACGTCCGAATACATTTACCAAATGCCGGGCACCAATCGTGGCAACCACTTTGACTCCTTCTCTGCTGGGATGGACATCGAGACTGGTGGACACGTATTTCAGCTATTCTTCACCAACTCAATGGGCATGGTCGAGCAACAGTTTATCGCCGAAAACGAAGGCGGTTGGGGCAAAGGCACGATTTCGTTTGGCTTCAACATTAGCCGTACGTTTGGGCTGAGCAGGGCTGCAACTGCGCGCGCCACCGAGTGGTAGGGTTTGATTTCCAAAGCACTTAAACCCTAAGCTAACTAGCACTAAGGTCAGATTGAAACAACCTTCTTCTCAATACAAAAGCCCTCTGGAGATGATCCAGAGGGCTTTTACATGTTGCGATGGATAATGGTTTGGTTGGAACTCTAGATACTGATCCTGACCAAATCCAAAATGGTTGAGTGTTATTTGGCCTTTGCCGCAAGTTTGTCGGCCCTCACCAAAAATGGGCTAAACAGATCTTTGCTTACCATCCCGATACTTCCTTGAGGCATCACGACAACCTGCCAATAATGCGCGGTTTCTTGGTTAGCATAAAGCTTAATCAGTCGGTTTAGTTTAGGGTTTTCGTCCTCAATCTGGACTGTGGCCTGAGCAGGTTTCTGGTTAAGTGAGTCGGCAACTGCCAAGCCTTTGGTCGGTTTCCACTCGCCTACATAGACACGGTTGAAGTTATCTAGGTAAGTATTTAGTTTTTGCTGGTCAAGCACAGATACCCCTTCGGCAGTCCAGTTGTTTCCTGATCGGCTTAGTTGAAGGGCTGTCTGCCCACCAGAAGTAAGAGTGACTGCTTTTAGGCTTTTACTATTGCCAAAAAATATCTTAGGGGACTTCCAACCGACGGTATCAACATCGTACCGAACATCTAGATAACCCTCGAAGCCTGGAATGTGGCAGACATAAGGGTTTTGGCCATCAGTGAGCATGAAGTAAGTACCAAGGTGGTCCACTGTAGAGCCACCCACGTAATAACTACGGACCAATTCGTTGTTGGCATAGATCTCGACCTTTTTATGTTCGGCTGCCAGATGTTTGACTACCTCCGTACGCTCGGCAGCAGTACATGGACGTTTCATATCCACATCACGCACGACTTCCAAAAGGGCATTGACCAAAATAGGTGAGGCTACGATATTCTTATTGATCGTCCAAGTAGTTCGGCTTGTACGATCCAACAAGTATCGACTCCCATCCTTGTCCGCCACAAATATCTTGTTGATGCTAGACGTGTCCCGCACGGCAAACATAACATCTAGCTCATCAACCGAAGTGTTAGCATTGCGTTTGACAGTCGCAAACCAAGCCAAAACACCAAGGACAAGGAGACCTGCTAGGAGGAAAATCGTTCTTTTGGACATTAAAAAATATAACTTGGGTTGATGGAGTTGAAAAAGAGGTCAAGATTGGGAAATGGTGGACCCTCTAAATACGTTTTTTGCCGAACTTCGATTTCCGCCTTGTGGACCAACCGAGGCCAAAAAGGCCAATAAGGGCTACTGGGGCGACCATGTTGATGGCTTGCCAACGGGTTTTCTCCTTGCCCATACGCACCTTATCTAATGGGCGAATCTGGATCTCTTTGGTCTTGGCCAAAATAAGCCCATCATTGTCTAGCATATAGGCCAGGGTATTAAGCACAAAGTCCTTGTTGGCAAACTGAACTTGGGCAAACCGGTCATAACCCAAAGGGTAGGTGGACTTCTGGGTGTAGTTAATGTCGTTACGGACAAAGTCACCGTCGGACACGACCAAAACTTTGCCGGGTTTGTCCTTTGCCTTGAAGGCAAATGTTGTCATTGTCTCGGGGGCTAGCCTATTGGTATAGAGGCTTTGGAATGTCCCCTCGAGCAGATAGGCCAAGGGGATATTCTTGACTTTGTATTGCTCGGGTTTAGGTTGTAAGCGAGCGTCATTAAAGCTCAGACGCACAGGAGCTGGAATGATGCGGCTATAATTGCTAGTGAAAAACAATGGTGTCTTCTGGATTCCAAGTGCCATGACCGTGTCCATTGAGCTTGCAAACCGAATCTGGAGCGCATCCATGTTTTTGACAATTGGGTGGTTGCCAAAGAAATTGACAATCGGGAAATACCGCCAAGGAGCCATTTGGGTTTGTGGTTTGTCTCCTAAGTATCCTGTCACAAGGGGGATATAGGCCGAGTTCATATCCATCACAATGTCGGCATTGATCCTGACCCCGTACCGAAACAACAGATCTGTCAACTTGGTATCTGTTGGTAGGTGGAGCGACCCATCTGGCTTGATGCTATCGAGCTGTACTTTGATCGCATCAAGGAAAAAGAGGGCATTCCCTCCCTTGACCACAAATTGATCGATCTTGAATTTGTCAGGCTCCGAGAAAGTCGAGTCTGGCCTAGCAACAATAATGGCATCAAAGCCATTGAGGTCCACAACCTTCTGAAGGTCCACCTTTTCGACCCCATAATACTCCTTTAAGGTAGAGCCAATATCATACAGCTCCGTACCATTAAGCTCGCGATGCCCCTGGATGACGCCAATACGTTTACGATTGGTTGTCGATATCTTCTGAATAACGGTTGCGAGCTCAAACTCAACGCCCTCGATGCTTTGATTGAGGCGCTGCTCTGCACTAGCAGACTGGTTACCCTTCAGGAACTGGACTGGAAGCTCACGATCTGCTAAACGAACCAATGCTGAAGGAAAAATAATTTTCTCGATCGTCTTACCGTCCTCATTAGCATGGAGGTTGGTAGGTTGTAGGCCCTTCTGTGCCAATTGGAGGTAGAAATCGTTGCGTTTTTTGGCGTCTTCTGCCTGGCTAGGGTCTGTGAATTTATACTGAACCCTTCCGTCAGAATAGGCCGCAAAATCATCTAGTTTCTCTTTGATCGCACGCTTGAGCCGGTCAAAACCTGCAGGAAAATCACCTTCGAGATAGACCTCGACCAAAATCGGGTCCTTGACTTGGCTCAGCAACTTGCGACTTGCCTCCGTGATCGTGAATCGTTTGTCAGACGTAAAGTCAAACCGAGCAAAGTACTCGCTGGCAATGATATTGACCAACAGCAATACAACGGCAATAATCAAGATGCCTGCATAGTCTGTTAGTTTAGAAGATATTTTCATGATCAGGCCTAGGCCAAAATGGCTGGTTTGATTTCGGATGATTTTGTTTGCAGGTTAGGGATCAAGAAGGGTCAACTTCTTAGGTGTGGTCCTACGTCCCTCTGGAAAAATTAAGGTCAATGCAGCCTTGCCCGTGTCGCAAACCGAGTTACGTACAATGCCAGGGTGATTAGCGAAGCAAAGTAAACCAGATTCCTGGTGTCAATCAGGCCTTTGGACATTGCGTTATAATGATAGGCAATACCTAACTGACTGACATATACAGACCATTGTTGCCAAATGTCGATTGTGGCCAAGGACCCAAAGCCCATGTATAACATAAAGCAAAGGAAAGTAGCTAGTACAAAGGCTACAATCTGGCTATCTGTTAGGGCCGAAGCCAGCACCCCGATGCTGCAAAAGCCTGCACCGAGCAGGGCCAGACCAAGGTAGGAACCGAAAACACCAGCGCTATCAATGTTACCCTTGGGGTTACCCAAAAGGTAGAGCGTTAGGTAGTAGAGCAAGGTTGGCAGGAGGCTAAAAAGCACCAGCGAAACACTAGCAAGATACTTGCCTAACACAATCTCCCAGTCGGTAAGTGGCATGGTGAATAGCAACTCTAGCGTGCCAGCTTTGCGCTCTTCAGCATATGTGCGCATCGTGATAGCAGGTACTAGGAACATGAGCACAAATGGTGCAATGCTGAACAATGTACCAAGATCGGCATATCCATAAGCCAGAACGGAGGTGTCAGGGAAAATCCAGACGAAGAGCCCAACAGCGACCAAAAAAATCGCCATCACAATGTAGGCTATCAACGAGTTGAAGGAGCTACGTAACTCCTTGAGGTAGATACTGAGCATGAATATTGGTTAAGGACCAAAAGTAGCTGGCTGCCGAGTTTGCAACCAGCCTTAGCAATGAGAACCTAGTGGCCGTTAACTAGACCTAGTTTGCAAAGATAGCCAAGGGCTTGTTATGTGCAGGGGATAGCCAAAGTTAAGCCCTCGATTGAGAAACAACTTAGACTATTGGTTAGACTTGACTTCTGGCATTTCGGTTGCCTGACTTTCCACCTTGGTGTCAATTATTTTGATCCCAGAGGCCAAAAACAACCTATACCCTACTAGGATAACCATTGCCACTATGAGCCAAGTCTTACTGATGCCGTAGTCTGTTTCCGTTGCAATTCCGTAGGAACCATGGTGTGTTTGGGCACGGGCCCATACCGGTAAGACAATGAGGGCAGGTGACAAAATCAGTAAAATATTAGCCAAAAAAAGCTCTGGGACTTGTGATGCAACTAGGAGCAAACTACTGACCATGAAAGGGACTAAGACAGCATAGAAGACAAATCGCTTCTTGCTTTCATTGTCCTCTAATAGCTCAAGTGAGCATGCAGTGTACATAAAGAAGTTAATGAACTTGATACCTACAGTCAACAAGATGATCAAGGCCAAGGCAGCGATAATAAAGCATGCGATCATGGGCATGTATGCCCAGCGGATGGCGTATCCAAACCCTGAGCGAGTGAACACACCAACAGCCGCAGCGCCAAAAAACATCACGAAGCCATGCACGACACCCCAAACATAGAATAGCTTAGCAAGTCCTGGCTTCTTATAGGTCCTGAAGTACATCCGGAAGCAGAATACCGCCCAGAAAAAACAAATGGTAGGCCCTACACCATAGATCGTCACTACAGATGACCGAGACCAATTACCACGGAACTCCTTGAAGTCTGCTCCGTAATAAAACAAGGTATTACTAATGTCCCAATAATGGCCAACGACGCTGTTTGCGACATAAAAGATGACAAACACCACCATGAACGACAACAAATACATCGTTGTGGAGTTGATGGCGGTCTCACGCAAGAGGACGTCAATTGGCTTTGTTTCCACACTTTGATGATCTGACTGACTGGGTGACAGTGATCCGGAGGTGGCAGAGGTCATGATTTTTGGAGTAAATGGCGTTTAGATAGCCAATATACCACCTTTGAACCAAGCAATGCAAGTCAGGCCGATGGAGCCGCCCAAAAACAGCAAATTCTTATGACAAAAGGCAAAAAAGCAAAGCTAGTTTTGACCTGCGACTGAAGGTGGCTGGAGCTAGTGTTGGCTAGCCCAATAGTCGTAAGACCATTGTCAAGCCACACTACTTTCCTGCGTGTTGGATCTTGGTATTGTCTGGCGCAGCAGAATACCAAGCCTCATCTACTGAACTACTAGGCATGGATAGCTTGAGCACAATCTTGGCCACAACTATGAGGGCCATCACGAACAGAAGGGTGCGCTCTAACTTTTTGGAGGTAAATGCGGAGATGTAATCAGAGGAGATCATAGCGGAGGTCACAATTTTAGGTCGTTGGTGTACGCTGATTAGCTCAAATTCGAGGGTAAGCTTAGGGAGCATCCCAATGTTACCACACGATTAAGAACCCTACATATACCAGACCGAAAAGCGTGCCAAAATGTTGCATGGCCCCCAAAATATTTTTTTGAACATGATTATAAGGTAATCATCTAGACACAAAAAACACCCTGTCTAAGTACATAGACAGGGTGCTTAATGAGTCACTTATGAAGATTATCGAACCTTAGAACTAGGCTTTGCCTATCAAATTGAGGGCACTACCAGATTTGAACCAACCGATTTGGCCGTCGTTGTAGGTGTGGTTGACGGTGATGGTATCAGTGCTGCCATTAGCGTGGTGAAGGACAACAGATAATGATTTGCCAGGAGCAAAGGTGTCAAGACCAACAATGTCGATGCTGTCGTCTTCCTGCACGAGGTCATAGTCGGCCACATTAGCAAATGTGAGCGCCAAC
>CANHWS010000025.1 GCA_947464365.1 Cytophagaceae bacterium
AGCACCAGTAGCAGTTGGGGCTGGTTGTGCATTATTGAAATACACATCTGTCCAGGTCGGCGACTGATAGGTTGTAGTCAATGCAGTTACAGCCGAATTAGCCATCTTGACGGTGTAGCCAGCAAAGGTCGGACGAGCACCAGAAAACGACGAAACATCGAAAGAAATGGCTGTGATTGGGCGGGCAGGGCCACCAATATCAGACGCTCTATATAGGTACTGGAATCTACCAGCACCCCAATTGGAACGCATTGGACCTTGGGTTCCGCTTGTACCAGTACCTGTCCCGAGAGCCGTATTGAAGCTCGGTACGCTAAGTCCGATAGGAGAACCTTGGCAAGCCGAACCGGTTTGGGTAGCAACAACAACTGGTGCCCGTGGTAAGGAATTAACAGTGATTGTGATTTGCGCTGAGTTTTGGCATAGGCCAGGATCCACTCCAGTTACAGTATAGACTGTTGTTGCAGTTGGGGCAACAATAAAGCTACCGTCTGTAGTACCAGCGGTAACACCTGTAGTTGGTGACCAAGTATAGGTATAATCAGCTGTGCTTGTCAGGTTGACCACTTTTGATTGGCCTACGCAGATGGTGCTGCCGCCAACAGGTGTGATTGTGATGGCAGGCGCTGCTGTCACTGTAACCGTGAAAGGTGTGCGGGCTGACTCGCAACCATTGGCAGCTACTACAGCTGCAAACAAATTGGTTGTAGTGGACACCAAATAGGTAGCCATTTTGATACCTGGGCTAGCGATTGTTTCTAGCGGCGTAGTACTAGTATTAGTAGCGTAAATACGGAGCGAAATACCAGCACCAGTTGTGTAGGTGAAGGTTGTACCAGGGACCTTGTTACCGCAATGCGAAGGGTTACCCTCAATGCCTGGGGCCGAAGGAACCGCAAGACCTGTAACTGTGATACTTCCAGAGGCGCTTACGCAACCGTTGGCATCAGTACCGGTAAGGGTGTAAGTATTAGCACCAGCTGCAGGGACTGTCAGGACAGGGTTTGCAATATTGGTTGCGCTTAGGCCGGTTGATGGTGACCAAACATAGGTGCTGAAGATTTGGGGCGATAAGAAAGTAGTATTCGGACGAGTAGTACTAGCTGTACCTGATGCAATCGAGCAATGAGTTGCAGAGTTATCAGCAGCGGCCGAGGTAGAGGCATTATAAGCCAAAGAGGTGCTCGTGAACGAGACATCGGTTCCGTTCCCACCATCTTGGTTGTTATGGCAGATGTCAATGATTACGTTGCTTGTGCCATCCCACGCAAATGGTGTTGAGAAGGTGATAACGTAAGCACCAGTAGCTGTTGGGGCTGGCTGTGCATTGTTGAAATACACATTGGTCCAGGTAGGTGTCTGATAGGTAGATGTCAGAGCAGTTGCTGCAGAGTTGGCCATACGAACTGTATAACCCGCAAACGTAGGACGCGCCCCAGAGAATGATGATACATTGAAGGAAATGGCTGTAATGCTACGAGCACTACCACCAATGTCGCTTGCGAGGTAGAGATACTGGAACCTACCAGCACCCCAGTTTGAGCGCATTGGACCTTGTAGACCACTAGTTGTTGTACCTGTACCAAGGACTGTACCAAGAGGGGCTAGGCTTAGGTTAACATTTGTGCCTTGGCAAACAGAACCCGATGGCGTACCAAGGATTGTTGGTGTTGTTGGCAACTGGTTAACTGTCACAACCTGTGTCCTGGTAACGGTATTAGGACCATTAACACCAGTGACTGTATAGGTGGTAGTTGTGGTTGGACTAGCTATAACGGTTCCACCTGTGGTGGTGCTAAGGCCAGTAGCTGGTGACCAAGTATAGGTGTAGGTATCAAGGCTGCTCGCAGCAAGAGAGACAGAGCCACCGGCACAGAAAGTTGTTGAAGTAGCAGGCGTAATCACGATTGGTGCTGCAAACAAACGAGCAGTACCTAGTTGATCAGCAGCAGGACGAGCAGTTGGTGCAATGGCACCAGCAGATGTCGAAAATGTCAGGCCGCCAGTCATTAGGTCCGCTTTCGCAGAGGAACCGTTGAGGGTAGCTGCCATCGAGTAAGTGACCCAGAAATAGTTAAGGCCAGCAGCTAAAGTTGTAGTTAGACCCGTAAACGAAATCGTACCAGGTGACGGGTTACTAACGGTTCCTAGAGGCGAGGCGCCTGTAGGACCACTTACGGTACCTGCCCAAATTTTGGCATCAGCAACATCACCATCCGTAAAGGTGCCAGTGATGTTGGCTCCTGACAGACTAATGGTACCACCTGCAGGCGAGTAGATTACTGCAATACGCAGGAAGTTCAGGTCAGACTGTCCAGCACTAACAGCAGTAGATACTGGTGTTGTAGCGGTGCAAGTACCAACAGTAGCAGTTGTTTGAGCTAGGGCAAAAAAGCCACCATTGGTTGACAAAGGCGTTATTGGGCCAGGCGAGCCAGTTTGGGTCGCGATTGTAACGGCGGTGTTGTCAGTAAATGCGGCTTTTGTGAGCGCGTTTGACCGTGAAGTCCAGCCCCCGGTTCCTGTTGTGCTTTGTACCAGTCTGATGTGGTTAGCACTATCTGTAGCTAGCAGATTATCACCGCCTCCACTAAGGGATTGATTGCGGACAGATAGCGTAACAACTGTATTGGCGTCAAGCGTACCAGTGTTTTCGGTAATTTGCCAAAGTTTGTTAGATACTAACTTAGCAAGTGGAGCGGTAAAAGAGCCTGAGGCTGTTGTACTAGGAGTAACGGTAATATCTTGACTAGCCCAGTTTCCTGTGCCACGTGATAGCACCATCGGCCTAAGACCATTAGCAGCACCAAACGGACTTACGTTTGAAAGCAAGTTGGTACCAAAGCCAAATGGAAGGTTCTTAGTTCCAGCAAGTGCATTGAACGCAACCCTAATAGGGCCAGCTACATAAGATCCTGCCGTAGCAGTAGTAATAAATGAGGTGCTAAAGTTGGTAGCAGCAGTACCTGCAGACCCCGCACATGAAGGGCCTAACCACAAATAGTTGGTACTGGTAGAGTTAACGATACCCCTGGTCATGGTAAGCGTACCAGTAAACGAAGCGTTACCGACTTGAAGCGGTGCCACCAAGTCGAAATTACCATAATGGTTAAATGTGAGTGTACCTGTCACAGTTTTGACACCACTAATAACCTCTACCTCTGGGCCACCAGCTGAAATGTTGGATACGTTTCCGAATGGGCTGTAACAAGCCACGGTGCTTGCATTAGGACCTTGGTAGGTAACAGACCTAGTCGAGGTACCAATATTAGGAAAGCCAGGAGCGGCAGTAAGATTACCGAAACCCTTTATTGTAGTTAAGTTAAAAGTGCTGACACCTAAATTGAGTTTCGAGTTAGGATTAACATTACCGTTAAACAGACCAAAAGTAGCTTGGACGGCAACAGCATTGGTTTGGTTGTAGGTAAAGGTGCCTGTACCTGCGTGATAGATCTCGCGAATGATGTTGCCGGTTATGGTACCAGAGCCTGATAGTTGTTTATCCCGTCCGAAGAAGTAGAGAGCGCAACCAGTACCAAGGTTACCGTTTAGGGTTCCGTTTACTACGAGGTCACCACCGACATAAATACGCAATCCGGTAGTGCCAGAAGTTCCTAGGCGAAGTGTGCCGCCAGATGCAACGGTGACATCACCGCCAACAATCAGATAATTGGTTGTAGTAGAATACTGAAGCGTACCCGCTACATTTAATGAGGCCGCAAAAGCTGGTATGCCAGCTGAAACGTTAATGTTGGCTGTTTTGCCTGCAGCAATTACAACATTGTCTAAGGCATTAGGGACACGACCTAAGCTCCAGTTGGCAGCAGTGAACCAGTTATCCGCAGCAGCTGTTGGATTAAATGTATTGGTCGTGGCTACCCTTTCTTCAACCACAACTTGGTCCAGCCAAATATCAGAGCTGCCGTAGGTGTTGATTGAGCCAAACGCAAGCCTAGTTGTTGCAGATTTATATTGGCTCAGGTTGACGGCATATCTTGCAAAGGCTGTCGAAGATCCAGATTGACCTGGAGATGCAATAGGCTGTAGTAACTCCCATGTGGTTCCGTTGTTGGTTGAAACCAAAACCTGAAGGTGCTGAGCTGTAATACCATTACCGTCCCAGACGAAGAATGACACCCATGGATCAGTACTGGCAGATAGGTCCATGGCAGGACTTATCAAGCGTGTTGAACTATTGTAGGCAGATGCGCCGTAATTTCCGTCATAAATCCAGGCAACCGAGTTGTTGGTTGTGGCATTGTAGTTCGGGAAGGCTGTTGTGTTTGGCCAAGTAGAAAATGCGTACGGCGTCGAGGACCATGTAGAGGTTCCTGTCAGCGTATTCTTTCTCCAAGGCTGGTAGTTTGTAACAGTGAAGTTCTTCACTTCCTGTTGTGTCCATCCAGATGGCCCACCTGGGTCAGCTGACCACGTCCCCTCGAAGCTCTCCGAGAGATACTGTGCCGATACCCTACCCGGCAGGGCAAGTATCAGCAGCGATAAAATCGGGAGGAGCCAGGCTAGCCTTCTGATCCCGGATGAGTAGAGAATTTGCATTGTCTCTTGCTGTTTGGTTTGACTGTGATTAGATTCCGATAACCCCCTCATGGATCCGACCTGTCTGGAAGAACACACAATAGGAAGCGAAATATACGCATCCTGTCTGACAAAACAAAAAACCAAGATTAAAGGTACATACAGACAATGAGCAGGTAGTATTGGTTGGAAAACAGAATAAATTACACAAAAAACCAGCAATCGCCAAATAAAAAATCACCAAAATAGGCTAACAGATAAAACAATTTGGAAACATTAGGGTAACAACTGATTGGCTGGCATAGATACGAATATACTACAAAAACAAGGCAGGACAAATAGGCTGACGCTATAAAACCAAATGAAACATACTCTGGTATAATGAAAGCCATATCCATTGCAAAACAAATCAGACACTAAGTGGGCAAAAAATCACATTACCGCTTTCGATTTTAACAAAAAAATTGCGCTAACGCCCCAATCGTATGGCCAACTAGCTAAACAACCTCTATAAAATTTGGGCACTGGGTTATATCTGAATGCTGCACATGGTCTGAACCTCCTCCCAACTAAAAATGGCCACCAATCAGGTTTAGTCTGACTGGTGGCCATTTTGATGGGCCTATATAATAGGTGTAGCTTAGACGACCTTGGTCTGTATTGTGGCCAAAGCAGCCGTATCGCCGAACGCGTACATCCCTAAAAATAAAACTGATAGTACCCTTTCTGGCCCTGTTGGTTGAGGCCCTCGATCAGGACTCGGCCACCGACAGCGAGGAGGGTGTCCTCTAGGTCTTGGGGCGAGGTGACGGGTTTGTTGTTGATGCTGGTGATGGCAAACCCCTCGGTGATGCCCATGCGGCGCAGAATGCCATTACCCTCTAGCCGAACGATGCGGACACCACCCTCGACTTTGAATTTGCTGAGTTCGTTCTTGCTTAGCCGCTCGAGCTGGGCACCTAATTTACTGCTTTTGAAGATCTCACGCTTGAGGACAGCCGTGCCCCCATCGAGGTTAACAAGGGTGAGCTCGGCAGTTGAAAGCTGGTCCTTACGGCGATAAGTGACCTTGATCTTGTCCCCTGGGCTGTGGTAGTAGATCTCCTCGTCAAACTCGGCCTTGCTATTGATCTGTTTACCATCCACTTTTTCGATGATGTCACCTTTCCGCATACCCGCACGGTCAGCAGGGCCATCGGCGTCGAGGGATGCTACGGCCACGCCGCTAAGGTCTGTGGTGTTGAGTTTTTCGGCGAGGCCCGAGTTGAGCTCGGTAACATCCGCACCAAAGACGGCCTTCTGGACACGGCCAAATTTGATGAGATCACCCACAACCTTTTCGACAAGGTCTGACGGGACGGCAAAGCCATAACCGGCATAGCTACCCGTCTGGCTATAGATGGCGGTATTGATGCCGATCAGGTCACCTCTGAGGTTGACCAATGCCCCACCCGAGTTGCCAGGGTTGATGGCGGCATCGGTCTGGATAAAGGACTCGATCGGGAACTGGGAGTTGACGATGTTAAGGTTACGGCCCTTGGCACTGACAATACCGGCGGTGACAGTGCTGGTTAGGTTAAACGGGTTGCCGACGGCCAAAACCCACTCGCCCACCTGGACCTTTTTGCTATCCCCCACCCTGATGGATGGAAGGCGTTTGCCGTCAATTTTTAGCACGGCCAAGTCACAACTAGGGTCCGTGCCGACGATTTTGGCTTTGTAGGTACGCTTCTCGTGGACGACCTCGATGTTTTCGGCATCGTTAACGACGTGGTTATTGGTCACGACATAGCCATCTGGGGTGAAGATAACGCCCGAGCCTGTACTGGCCCTGCTACCCCCGCCACCGTTGAAAAACCAGTCCATCCAGCCATTGGTGTTTTGGGCTTCGGAGACTGTTTTTATAAAGACAACTGCGGGTGTTGAGGCTGCCGATGCAGTCACAAAATCAGTGCTGATGTTGGCTGGGCCACCCGTGCCTGGTCCGTTGGAGTATGCAGCATTTTGGGCGCCGAAACGATCTTGATAACTAGGTGATGCGTCAGCCGGAGCATGGGCAAAAAGCGGGCCATCTGCCGGCCTATTGATATAGCCAAAGGTGGCGGCGCCAACAAGGCCAGCCATCAAACTAAGGGCGATGAGTTGCCACAGGGGTCGTGCGGTTGTTGCCATTGGGTTCGGTTGTTCGTTGTGGTTTTGCCGATCTGGGTGCTGACAGATTGGCCCTGATCGCATCTGCAAAACTGAGGCCAAATCTAGGATATCGGAAGCAAATACGACAGGCTGTCAGCCATCAGCGGGGGCTCGGGGTGGGCTTTAACATATCATAAAGAAAGTCGAAGGGGGGCTAGCCTATCCCATAAACCGTTTGCTAAGGCTTGGGTAGGCCACCACGGAGGCGATGATCAGGACGGTGCCGGCATAGAAGCCAAGGGTCATCTCCTCGGTCTGGCCAAAGAAGAGCCACGCCAAGATGATGCCGTAAACTGGCTCGAGGTTGATCGTGAGGTTCATGGCAAAGACCGTGAAACGCTTCATCAGGGACACGGAAGCGGTATAGGCATAGACTGTGCAGAGCCAAGCAAGGACCAATAGGTACCCAAAAGTAGAGCCGTTGGGCCAGGCCCAGAGGCCAAAATCATTAGGCCAGATCCAGTTAAAAACCGGGATCATGCAGGCGATGGTCAGTGTGCAACCCAATATCTCGTAAAAGGTAATCGTAATGGCTTTGTATTGCCGCACAAAGCCCACATTCAGCACACTAAACAAAGCCGAACAAACAGCAGAAAACACGCCGATCAACAGGCCAGTGGTGCGGCTAAAGTCGGCATAGATGATCATGTTGAGGCCTATCAGCACCACAAAACCTAGCACCAGCTCGATAGGGCGGAACTTGCGGCGGGTGATCAGGGGCTCGAGCAGGCTGGTCCAGAGGGCGCAGGTAGCGAGGCCAGCCAAACAGGTGGACACATTGCTAAGGCGAGCAGCCGCAAAAAACGTCAGCCAGTGGACAGCCAAGATGGCACCTGTCCCTAACATCTGGACCATGCGGCGCGGGCGGATCGGCTCCCAGTTGCGCTGATAGGTAACGACCAGCACCAAGCCGACAAGAGTTAACATCCCGCGCCAGAGTACCACCTGCAGCGCATCAAGGTCCTGCATCAGCATACCCAAGATGGAGGTGAAGCCCCACAAAAAGACCAAGAAATGCAGGTGCACAAAGTCCGAAGTGCGGGCTGGCTCAGGCATTAGGCCCTGCTGGGTCGTGGGGTTTGTCATGGGCAATGGGATAGGGGTAATTGGATATTGTGGTGCCTAAGTAGGCCAAATACAATGGTCAACCCAGCTTATCGAGGCACTGTTTTGTAGAGGACTAGGCCGATGATACTAAAGATGATATTCGGCAGCCAGCAGGCCAGCAATGGGTCGATGTTACCTGTTAAGGCAATGCTGCGGCTCATGACGAAGAACATGATGTAGATAAAGGCCAAGATAAAGCCTACCGCAATCTGGAAGCCTGGGCCTTCGCGGCTTTTGCGGGACGACAAAATCACACCGATCATGGTCAGGATCAAGATCGCGAAGGGATAGGTGAGGCGCAAGTACCGCTCGACAAAATAAGGGGCTAGGCTTTCGACCCCACGGAGTTGCTCGTTCTTGATGAAGGTCTCCAGCTCAGGGGTGGTCATGGTCTCGTTGCGCTGGTAGTTGGACTCAAAATCCTTAGGGGCCATGTTCAGGATCGTATCCATCTGGCCAATGAACTTAATGTCCTCGTGCCCTAACCCATTGCGGACGCCGCCCTTGGCCCAAGCAGTATCACTAACCTTAAAAAACTTGCGCAAACGAATGCCTTCTAGCCGCCAACTTTTGGTGGTATCCACCCAGACGACCCGGTCCGCTGATAGTTTGCTCAGGAGCTCGGTGCCACGGATGCTTTCTATCGTGAACTGATAGCCTGTATTGATGGCGTTGTTATAGCTCTCGAGGCTGACGTAAGTCTCGGGTGCGACCTTAAAGTGGATGTTGCGCTTGTCGAACGTATAGGGATTCTTGATGTACTTAAGCTCAAAAGCAATGCGGCCCTTGTTGGCGTTCGGGATAATGTAGCTAACTGCTATGTAGGTAAACACACCCACCACCAAGGAGCCAATGATGTAGGGCACCAATAGCCGATTAAAGCTTATACCGGCACTCAGGATGGCCACAATCTCGGTGCGGGCTGCCAGCTGACTGGTCACGAAAACGGTTGCAATAAAAATAGTAATCGGACTTAGTAAATTGGCGTAGTAGGGTATAAAGTTGAGGTAATAGTCAAAAACGATGGCCGCCAAGGGGGGCTTGTTGTTGATGAAATCCTCGTTCTTTTCGGTATAGTCAATCACGACCAAGACAATCATCAAGACGCCAACCACGAACAAAAACGTCGTCAGGAACTTGCGCAGGATGTACTTGTCGAGGATCTTCATGTAAGGGAAAATCAGTAGTGGGGTTAGGGCCTGAGTTGTATTGGTCTAGGCTGGTTGGTTGCTGGTGTGCTGCGGATCCTGAAGTCTCAACCGCAAATGCTTGGTCATTATTGCCAAGCCCAAGTAGGCTAATTGAATCAATGGTCTGTTAGCGCACCGTTACTGTGAAGATTGTGCTATCGGCGAGGCTGTTTTGGTCTAGGGCATATACTTTGAACAGAATCTGGCCAGCAGCGCCGAGGGTATAAGTATTGGTATCGCCATAGGCCGTGACGCCACCAAGCACCTGCGACTCATTGATCGGATTCCAAGGAGCCGAGCTTCCCGGCAACAAATTGCCACTATACCGCCGGAGAGCAAGATTTGAGGTCCCCTTTGTGATGCGATAGCCAATGGTAAATGGTGTATTGCGTTCGATGGTTGTTGTGCCCGAAATGTATCCGGTCCCAGTGGCCATTGTGATGACAGGAGGGGTGCGGCGTGGGGCAGGGTTGTTGTCAGCATCCAGATTGGTGCAGGACCAAACAACAAAAGACAGCACTAGGCAGACCCAAAAGGTCATGACACCAGAGCGGGATATCGGGAAGGCAAAATTGGAGGTACGCATGATGACCCTAAGCGGGTAGGCAGTTGAGATAATGCAATGGCAAGTTAGCCAATCGGGGTCAGGATCTAGGGGCTATATGCCAAAAAGAGCCTTGGCCAACCAACTGCAGACCAAGGCTCTTGATGATGTAGGCTACCGAATTAGGTCGCCAAAATACTAGTACTGGATCTGGTAGTTGATCGTGATCGAACCAGTTGAGCCTGTTGATGGCGTGATATTGGTCACCTTACCAATGCCGTATTTACCGCCAGCAGTCAGGAATGTGAAGTTGCTAGTGGTGCTTAGCGTCACAGCACGCGATAGCGGATTGTCCGTAGAGTTGGAGGCATCAGTGCCGTTGTCGTACAGGCTCCTCATTTCGTCAACGGTGTGGTTACCTGTGTAGCTGGTTGAGGTGGTCTTGAGCTTGGTATTGTTCCTGACGGTCCAGCTGCTCAGGTTAACGATGGTGCTGCCAGGAGGGTTGACATTGAGCTCGAACACGTGCGGCGAACAAAGCGTAGCGGTGTTGGTGACACCATAATAGAACCCGAAGTCAATGCCCGCTGAAACGGTGCCATTGGCTTGTCCAGGGGTGTAGGTAACACCTGTTCCTGCATTGAGGAAACACTTGGCCGCGCCGCTTGCAAGGGGGGTGAATAGCAATTTTGTGGTATAAACCCGCGTACCAACTGGTGTGATGATGAGGCTGTCCTTGAGGTTGTTGATGTCGGTAACCACGATTTTGACTTTCGGAGCTGTTGGGGCCGATGACAGCTGAATGGTCGTGGAATCCGAAAAATCAGCTACACGCAGGGTAGGGATCTGTTTGACACCCCCAGAGCCATAGGCAGCGCTCAAGGTAGCACCACCAGAAGCAGTGATTGTAACGCTTTTGAGGTCAACACTGCCTTTTGTCGCCCGGAAGCGCAACCGGAAGCCAGACCCAGGGTTTACGTTGGGGCTTGCGCTAGGAATCGTGGTGCTACTCGTGACCAAGTCAATGTTCGGGAACTGGATGGCCGGGTTGGGGCTATTGTCTGTTGACGAGCCACAGCCGCTTAGCATGGCAAGGGCCGCAATGCTGCAAGCAAAAAATCCTTGAGCGAGTTTAGGATGGGTAAACATGCGTATTAGGTTATGAATGATGGATGAGCAACGGCCTTACTGGCTGGAATGATGATCGGCAATGTGGTCGGATCCGTGGTAAGCCAGGATAGGCCAAATCTGCATAATCAACCATGCAAGTTAATAGTCGGTTATCAAAACTACAATAACAATTAGCTTGTTGTTGCCAGAATCCGAAAAAACATAAATTATAAGGCGCAAAGTATCCGAAGTACCCAGGCAAGAGCCTCAAATATGGTCCCAAGGCTAAGGATCAGAAATAATGACCACATGGGTGGAGCGGATTCGGTAAAGTGTTCAGCAACAGGTCCGTTGATACCGTTTGTCCAGTAGTTCAGGGTCTGGATTTCTGGATGATCAGGAAAAAACTAAAATGGCTGTTACGGTGGCCATCGGGGTAGATTCCAGATCAGGTAGAGAGCGAGTGGTGGCAAATAAAAACGACCTTATGGCGCCATAAAGGCAATTTTTGTAGTCAAATGAAGGCCAAGGGCTGATCCTGTTCGGAATGGATCTAAATTTGTATTGCCGTACTTCCTAACATGCCGACTCGCCCCAAAAGCCACGCCATCATCCTAGACCTGCAGCCCTTGCGTGATGCGCTGGCGGCAGCCAAGGTCAGCGGCAAGGGGCTTAAGGAGCGGCACTTAATCAGCAAATATGTGCCTGGGCCTTCGGTGGACTATGTGATGGCTTGGTACCTAGCTTATCCTTTTCTGCTTGAGATCACGAAACCGCGCGAAAGCCGCTATGGAGACTATCGCCCCTTGCCACCAAGCCCTAACAACAGGGGAGCAGCCCACAAGATCACGGTCAATGGCAACCTGCCGCCTCAGGCTTTTTTGCTGACCTATCTGCATGAGGTGGCCCACATGATGGTGATTAGGCTGATCCCACACCGCGTATCGGCCCATGGGGTTGAGTGGAAAAGTATCTTTAGCCAGATGTTGCAGCCTATGTTACGGCCCGAGGTTTTCGATCCTGAGGTCTTGCCAGCTATGATCGTCTATGCCAAGGACCCGAAAGCCAGCAGCGCTACCGACCCTGACCTGATGAGGGCCTTGCACTTCGGCAATATGGATGATGGAGCTGAGGGGGCTTTGAGCAGCAAGGTCAAACCACTGATGGACTACCAACCTAGTGCAGGATTCCGGTTTAAGTTGAAGGGCCGCACCTTTGAGGTGGAAGAAAAAGCCCGAACCACCTACCTCTGCAAGGAGATCAAGACGGGCAAACTATACAAGGTCAAGGGCATGGCCCCTGTTGAGGCGGTGCAATAGGCAACAAGTATTGCTAATTTAGATACGAATTTTGATCTTATTGACAAGTCCACCTTCTGAGCCTCATCGGTTGATGCTAGGTTGGATACAACTGACCAGCAGATCGTGGTATGCATTTGAAATCCTGTTGATAATGGGCATAAGCACCAAAGGCCTCATAAAGAAACCATCATGCTGATTTAGAGCAAATTAGCGAACTGACGAGAATCGCATCAGGAGAAAAAGCGCAAGGATAGCCAAAATATCTAAACTAGATCTATTCTTTGGGCATCTGTATCCAGAATAAAAATTTATTTGGGCAATATGACATCAAAAACTTGACATCGGGGCTAAAACGTATCTAAATTGCATACGCTTTACAACACTAACGTTGCCAAAGCGGACAAAATGCAACCATCTCCACCTCTTTTTGACATCCGGCTACCCAAGTTGATAGCCCAAGACGGCAACCCTGCTACCAAACCGATCTACAAGGTATCCTTAGTAGCGCACCCTGCTGCTGGCCATGCGTTCAGGGCGCAATTGCTGGGCGAGGCCATCGTACTCGAAGGCCCAATCCTGAGTCCCGGTCAGCTCATCAGCCGCTCTGACCATACTGGCAAACCCTATTTCATCAGGTTTGGGCGGCAGGTAATCCAGCAAATTGCGGCTGACTTTGCCCTTGCGCCCCAATTCAGCCTTGGGCACCGAGGTGCTTTGGCTGAGGCTACACTACTCCAGTCCTGGATATTGGAGCAGGACGAACGGCACGGAGAGCAAACCCTGAAAGTCGGCACCTGGATGATCAGGATCACGATTCCGCAGCTGGGGCCAGTACAGTTTAGCCCTGTTGACCAACCAGACTATACCATTCCAAGGCAGGTATTGGTCAGCTGGCGGAACCCTGCACTAGGCCCTGATGCCTTACCCGAAATCCTGACAGGTTTTAGCCTTGAGGGGCTATTTAGCTTTCGGGAGTCGATCCACCCGTGGCGGAGGCAGATCCAGACACTACTGGGCAACCGCCCCGCCCTACCCCGCCGCCCAAACCAAGCCATTAGCATCAGGCTCAATGCGGACGATAGTCAGGACGATTTCGAACTAGGCCCAGAGGACCAAAATCAGGATCCCGATCAGGACCAAGCTGCAAACGAACTGGTGGCCCTTTCTGCTGGATTGCCGACACAAGCCTGGACCGCTATTTGGCAATGGTTGCTTCAGGCATTGATGGGTAAGGCGATCGAGGTAGCGGCAACGGCAGCGACCAAAGCCATCCAAGAGGCATTTGACGATGATGGTAAAAAAGAGAACAAGCCCGACACCCCTAAGGCCGACGATCTCCAGCACGATAGCACAACAGATGCAGGTACTCTATCCACAGTAGATGCGGAGGCGATTTCCTACCAAAATGGGCAAGAGAAGGTTAAGGAATCTGAAATGCAGCAGCCCGCTGGTCAGACAGAAAATGTAGAAAAAGAAACTGCCCAGCAATCGACCCCAGCGGCGGAAACTGAGGCTACGGAGCTGGTATTGGCTCTCAAATCCTTGATGACGGAGCAGAGCCAACAGATCAGCAGCCTGCACAGCAAAATCGACCAACTAGAGCAACGAATTACTGTCCTGAGTGCCAGCCCAAGTCCCATGCCCAGCCTAGAGGCCACCATTGCCAAGGAGGCTAAAACAGCCGAAGCCAAGGCCCCTAACGCCGTTGCCGACACGATGGTCAAACGGATGCGGCAGATCAAGGCAGCCAAAAAGCTGATTGACTAGGGCTACATAGCTAGTACAATCCCTCTCCACGCCCCCCCAACCAGACTGATGACCCCTAAAACAAAGGCATCCCCGCGATGCCGTGGAAGTCCATTGCCAAAATCGGCCTTTCAATCCTGCCGTTTCCTGAACCCAATCTATTGCACCAATACCCCCATCTCCCATCCCCGAACAACTAGTCTAAACCAGACGCTCTAAACCTATCTACCGATGGCTTCTACCATTAGTTTCACCCCAAATACCTACGCTGGCGAACACGCTGGCAACTACGTCAGCCGTGCCCTGCTGGGTGCCAAGTCGCTCAATGGCGGGCTTATCACAGTCCTGCCCCATGTCAAGAAACGCGCCATCCTGCGGGGTGTTGAGCAAGACGTGATTTTCCAAGATGCCTCGGCGGACTTTAGCGCAGATGGCAACACCACCATCGACGAGCGCTACCTCGACCCTGTTGAAATGTCTGTGATGTACGAGCTCAAGTTCCGTGATCTGCTCCAGAGTTGGGAAGCCGCCCAGCTGCGCCACGGTGCCAATGGCGATATCCCGACCGACTTGGCCCAGTTCCTGATCGAGCGGATGCAGACCAAAATCAACATCGGCCTCGAAAAGCTGATGTGGCAGGGCAAATCAGGCTCTGAGTTCACCTTCACACCGGCCTACCCAGGTCTGTTGGCCCTGATCAATGCCAGCACAGCAGCCAAAAGGCTGTCAGCTGTTGTGGGCCAGCTTGCGGTCGGCAGCATCACGATTGCAGCCAATGCCGTCGTGACAGTCGCGACCACGGCCAACCTCAACACAGGCGATAAGGTCACGATCATCGGGGCCAATGCCGCCACCTTGGTCGGTGGTAGCCCAATCAGTGGGCAGTCATTTACGATCACGGTGGTCTCTGGCACCACATTCACCCTTGGTGTTACTACGACAGGCACAGCCACGACGAGCACTTGTTATGCCCAGTTCGTGAACGCCAGCAACGTAGTCGAGGTCCTGACCACGATCTACAACACCACCCCAGACGAAGTGAAGCACCAGTCAGACTTCGTGATCTATGTGCCGCTGCACGTTGCGGATGCGTATCGTGTGCGCCAAGCCTCGGTGGCCAATGGAGCGGGGTCGTACTTCAGCACCGACAAGGCGCTCAACTTCTTGGGCAAAACGGTGCAGGAGATGCCCTACTTCAACCCCAATACGGTGCTGGCCACCCGCAGCAGCAACCTCTACTTCGGCACCGATCTGGAGGCTGACTTTAACCAGATCCAGGTCGTGGATATGCGCAGCACCACTGCAGATCAGAAGATCCGGTACCGAGCCAACTTCGCTTCGGACGTCAATGTGGCCTATATGCAAGAGGTCCTGATCTACCGCCCTGCCTAGCATTTGGGGGACATTAATTCCCCCAACTTTTTGATTGATGATCAGGCCCTTGGCCCCGCCCAACCTTGGTGCCAAAGGGCCTGATTATTTGCTCAACCAAATACCAAAGAAGCCCCATCAGGCATTGCCGAATATCCCAATCTGTCATTACCTATCTCCACCTCTTTCCTGACAAGATCCACCATTATGCAGCCCATCATCAACACACCTTCTGACCCAACCATAACGGCGGGCTATGTCGGCCTCAGCAAGGTTTGGGTAGCCGACCGCAATCATATCCTCAATTACCGCATCCACCCCATGACTTACCAAGCCACTTGGCAGTTGCGGCCTAATAGCTGCTTTTTGGCGCTTGACATCTTGCCGCAAGAAAGCACGCTGCACTACATCCGTCAGGGCGAGTGCCTGCATAGCCAACCAGTGGTGCGGATCATCTGCCCACCCAAACACCGCCTTGCACGCCAACTGGACGACGAGCTCGCGGAGGCTGAAATGGTACTGGTCTTGCGCCTTGCCGCCTCAGCCGATCACCTGGTGCTGGGGCTGGACCACCCGATACGGCTGCAGCAGATCAAGTGGCCATCGCTCGACAAGCAACAAATGCCGTTTACGGAGTTGCAATTTGGCCTTGACAATGCCCCACTATTGGCCCCACTCCAGATTGGCTACTTGCCACACGAATTGGCCTATTCGTTGGCTGGGCTACCGCCAATGCTCACATCAGTAAGCCCGGGGATTGGTAACGGAACTTTTAGTCATGACATCATGATCGAAGGGGATCACCTCTATGGCAGCACACGGGTTTGGTGGGGCGATGTGGCCTGTAGTTTCGTTGTGGAGGCATATAGCAACACCTATCGCATCAAGGCCAGAATCCCGGCCGGTATCGGTGGGCCAGATCGTAAGCTAGTGGTCCAGAACCAAGCTGGCAGCTCGACCGATGAACTGTTTTTTCGTCGGTTTTAAGGGGATGGTTTTGGCCAACCTAACTGTCAACAATTTGTCTGATCGATCAACTCAAAATCTAGCTCAATCATGCCAAACTTCTCATACACGGCATCCAATCAACTGGCCCTAGACCTTGCCTTAGGCGCCTTGCCCAATCAGCCTAGGCTCACGACAAACGAAAACAACTCAGCCCGCCTCCAGATTCAGGAGGTGTGGATACGGCCTTTTGACCACACCTTCCGGCCCATTATGGAGGGTGGACTGGTGCAGGCCTTACGGTTTGGGCCTGATGACCTAACCGCACCCGGGCACTGGACCCGCCTGAGTTGTCATGCCCAAACTAGCGTCCTTACCCTACCGCGGCAACAGGTCAATCCTGCTGCGATAGGCACCCAAGACCAGCAAGACAGTATTTGCATACGGATGCGGCTGATGCTGCGCAAACCAGATTTTGAGGTTCTGATCAGTCTGGCCCTGCCTTATCGCCATCGCTTTGTGGTCTTGGCACGGCTGACGGATGGCCACTACTACCTCTGCCCTTATGACCGAGGCATTATGGTGCTAAGCCAACTCTGGCTATCGGGTCCCAATGTCGATCAATGCTATCGGGCGGACCTGATTGGCCATGGTAACCAAAGCCTGATCCGCCTAGCTGATGAGGTGATGCCCCTACCCCAAGCCTATGCGCCTAACCAGTCCCTTATCATCGACTGGGGCCGTGATGTGATCCCGCTTCAGATGATTGCCGAGGCCAACCTGAGCACTTTGGGCTGATATCAAAACCAAGATCGTAACCGCGGTTACGATTCTCAAAATCTAACTAAATTTTATCCCTCCACTTCATCAGCAATAACCCATGTACCTACCACCAACTATCGTCGCTGGCGACTTGACCACAACACTTGTCACCAAGTACAACAACTTGGTCACGGCCCTCAAGCCGGGCACCTTCACTATCCAGACTGGCATTATCGACGGCACGCAAGCCCAAGACCTCGTCTTGCTGACGGCACAGGCGGGGCACTATGTGCAGCTCACCCAAGTGATGGTCATCGTCTGGGCGCAGGAGGCCAACCCTTTACCTGTCTTGCCTCAGCTGAGCCTCGGGACCAACACGCCGGCCAACAATGTCATTAGCGCCACGACCCTGGCCCATACCGTGCGCCAAGTTCAACTGATCACCTTGCCCACCCTCTTGGCCGATGTCAACAGCCAAGCACTGCGCCTTAAAGTGATCCCGAGCAGCTATGCGGAGTTCCGCCTACAAGTCTGGGTCGAAGGACGTTTAGTTGGCAATGGCACTGCCTAGACTGACCCCTCCTGATCACCCAACAACACGCTCCAACTAACCAAAGCCCAATCCCGGACGATGATCCCTAACCTAGACTTCCTACGGCTCGGCAGCACGAGCTCCTTGGCAGGATTTATGCCCACAAATCATACCTACCAACAGGTAGGTATGTCCCACATATTAGGCGAAAAACACGCTTGGCAGCCCTTTGGGGACGATAATCTCTACCCGCAGCACCTGATTCGGTTCCGGAGCTACTCGCCCACCCATGCCGCCATCCTGAAGCTGAAACATGACCTTTTGGTCGGCGAGGGGTTCCTGAATCTGCCCGTTAATCAATCGCTAATCAACCCCAACTTGCTGCACCACATCGGCCAAGACTATGTGCTTTTTGGTGGCTTTGCACTGGAGGTGATCTGGTCGCGCGACGGGACCAAACCAGCCGTTTTGCGCCACTTGCCATTCAGCCAATTGCGGCTTAGCCAACCAAACGAGACCAGCCAAAACCCAGACCATGTTTACCTCAGCCGGGACTGGCAGGCCTACCAGCAGCACCAGACCCTAGCCTACAAACCGATCATGATTGCGCTGTTTGACCCCGAAGCGGCCAAGCGGCACCCCCGTCAGGTTTGGTATTATGCGGACTATTGCCCAGAGTGGTCCCACTACCCCATTGCGCCCTACCAAGCTGCCTTGCCTGACGTGGTATGGGACTATGAGTACAGCCAGTTCAAGACAGCCAACATGCAGAACGGGATGTTCCCCGCCCTGCACATTTCAGTCGATGGGGAGCCAACGACCGAAGAACGCCAGCATTTCTACCGCGAACTGAAGCACAAATTCAGCGGGGCAGCACAGGCAGGCGAGGTCCTGATCACCTACGGAATGGATGGCGCAGGCAAGGTTAGCATCGCGCCCATCGAGGTGCGTGGCAATGCAGATCTGTACAAAGCCTGGTCCACCGACACCACCCAACGCATCATCACGGCCCATCGGCTGAGCAGCCCCGTGCTGGCTGGCTTGCCCGGATATGGCAGCTTAGGTGGTCGTGGCAACGAAATTTCGGTCGCTGCCGAACATTTTTTTAACACCGTCATCCGCCCCATGCAGCTTACAATCCTGCAACAGCTGATGCATTTGGCCCAATTCGCCGGCCTGACAGTCAATGACTTGGACATCAGCAATAGCAAACCTATTCGGCTCGTTTTCGAGGAAGATCTGCTAGCCAAACTCCTGACCGTTGACGAATTGCGGCAAGAGTTGGGTTACGAACCGCGCCTGTCTGGCATCAATGACAAAGCAGGACATCAGCCCACCGTGGCAGAGTCTTTGCTCAGACACCAAGTAGGCGCCAGCCTCCCACAACACTCAGGACATGACACAGCACTACACAAAGGCTCATCCAGCACCAAAAGCCCCAGGCTAACATCCGACCACACCCTTGCCCAATGACACCGCTATGGAAACGACCACCCTCCCAACCAGCCTTGATGCCGAACTTTTGCTGCTCAATCCGGAGCAGTTCCGGACCTACCAGCCACTGCCCAACAACGTACAGGATCAACACTTCAGCGCCGAGCTCTACCTAGTCCATCAGGTAGTGGCGCGCAGGCTGCTAGGTTCTGGCCTATACGAAAGCCTGATCTCTGCCATTGCCTTCGGCACCGAGGCATCCCCTGCTGGCCCTTATGATGACCTGCTCAAGGTCCTGAGGCCTTGCCTAGCTGCTTGGGCCTACAAGTATGCCCTGCCGAACTTCTGGCAGCTGCTATCCCCTGCCATAGCCAACACCAAAGGCGACAATCTGCTTTCAACTAGCCCGCAACTCCTGGCCCTGATGGCCAAACAACGCCTCGTGGCCGAGGCCTGGACCCAACAATTGGTTCAGCACCTGCAAGACCACCCGGACCTCTATCCCAACTTCGAGCTTCTTGCTTCGGCACGTGGCTATATGGGCAGCCCCAAGTTGTTTTAGCTGGGCTGGGACCGTCGCCAGACAACCAAGATCATCCGATAACTTAACCAGATCCACGAACAAAAAACACCTAGCCAGCACAGTAGCCGACTAGGTGTTCTGGTGTTATCAGAATCAGAAATGGCATCTGGTGCCTCCTCTGGACCCTATAATATTGGTCAACTAGAAACCGTAGCAGAGACCAAGGCCCGAACGCAAGCTAAGGCCGTCATAGCTTTTGAAGTTGAAGAAGTTGCTGGTAGGGTTGGTGGTCTCGAATTTGCCATTGACCGCAACCTGAGGTCCTAAGAACAGGTCTAGGTATAGCTTCTTGGTGAGTTTGAACTGGTAACCCACCACGATACCTACGGGAATGGCAAAGTGGCGACCGTTGGTTTTGCTGATATCCTCGGTAAATGTTGCGGTACCGATACCAACTTGGGCACCTCCGTAGAAACCGTCAAAGGCCTCAAATCCGTTGAAGTAGTAACGATATTGGCCGCCAAAATAGTTGTACTGGACATTGTAGTTATCCAGTGTGTAAGACAGACCATATTGCCCGTCGAGCTGTAGGGTGCTGGACTCTGCTACCTTAAACTCTACAGACCCTGCCAATGCTATCCGTGGCATAGGCCCAAAAAACAAGGGATAGACCTTGACCAACAAAGACTTGTCCCGTCCGGGCTGTCCGTCGTTATACTGTGCTTGCGCAGTAGATGAGGCCAAGAGCCCGATCAATAAGAAAAAAGAGGTGGCAATAGGGGCAAAAAACTTATTGTTCATGAAAGGGAGCGGATGGTATCCTGGCTGGGTGTTTTGGTGTTGTAATCAGTTTGATGACGCGTCAGGTCGGCGAAGTCATCCAATAGGGGTATCAGTCGTATGGGCTGGTCGATCAATGGGCTGCTACCCGCAGACGTTGGCCAAACAACTGGGCGGCAATATTGCCATTTTTTTTGATGCCAAAGTCCGTATACACTACCAGACTACACATATTAGCCCTTGGTTAACCAAAATTTAATTCGGTATTACCTCGCCTTAGGTTGCTTGGGACTAGACGAAGCGGATTTGGTTAGGTGCCAAAGCTGGCAAAGACCGCAACCGGAGCCAAACCTGGGCCACCAAAGCTGCTTTGAGCCTTGCGGTGCTGGCAATAGGCCTGAGGTCCTCTGTCGGGTTATGATAGACGGCGGTGTTGGCCATCGCACGATCGGCACTGTTGAACTCGGCTAGGCGCAATAAGTCTGAGGTGGTGATGGCGGCATCCGTATCAGGGTCCGCTGGTGTGGTGCCGATGCCAAGGGTC
>CANHWS010000026.1 GCA_947464365.1 Cytophagaceae bacterium
ACTAAGGCATAAACATGAAAAGTATATCAAGGGCCCGATCACTAGCCCACCTGACAACCGCATTGATGGCCCTGTTGCTTTCGGCTAGCATGAGTTTTGCCCAAAGCAAAACCAGCTTCGAGGGTCATATCCGGATGGATCTAAAGATGGAGGCTGGCGACGGCATGGATGAGTCGATGCTAGATGCAATGCCAATCCCGAAAGGAATTGATTATTACGTCAAAGGCGATAAAAGTAAGGTCGTGATGGCTAGTAAAGCGACTGGCACCCAAGAGATCCTGTCCATCCCTGACAAGGCAGGCAAAACTCAAACTTACCGCTTAGACGCCGTTAATAAAGTTGCCCAACGTATGGTCATGGAGGCTGCCAAACAAGGTGCTGCTGACAAAAGCAAGGTCGTTAAAACAACCCAGACCAAGGTCATAAACGGCTATACCTGCACGCTCTATAAATGCGAGATGCAAGAGCCCAATAGTGGCATGAACATCAAGCAAGATATTTGGGCCACTACCGAGATCGACTTCAAACGTCCATCAATGGGTGTCAATGAGGCATGGTCCGAAAAGATCCAAGGTTTCCCACTCCAGATCGATATGGATATGATGATCGTCAAGCTCACCATGCAAGTCTCTAAGGTTGACAAAGTTGCTCAGCCAGAGGCCATGTTTATGATCCCGAAGGGGTACAAGATAGAAGATCTCGATACGAAAAAGGCACTCCCTACCAAGCGCCTCCAGCAAGAGGACTAGCCCTAAATGGCATAGCGCCACCTATCAGCTTTAGGTGCTGGTATTTGATGTTTTTGGCAAGGCTGCGGATGATTCTGCAGCCTTTCGCATTCTTAGGTACCATACGATAAAAAACGGCTTTGTTCTGTGGCCTTCGTCGAACTGGATTTTATTGAGGCCTTAGGGGCAGATTATCCTATTTGGGGTCAGATGGCCTTGTTTTGAAGGTCTTATCTACCAGAAAAACAACTTTTTGGGGTTAAGGACCTTGATTCTGAAGGCAAACTGACCAAGGTCCCTGCCTGATTGGCCTTTGGCCTAGTATATTTGTGGCTCATTAGGCTCAAAGACCCAACCGTGACCTACTTACGATGCACATTGCTTTTTAATCTTCGATTGCCACTTTGGGTTCTGATTTGGCTTCTAATGCTGCTTATCGGCTTGGTGATGGAGTCTAAAGCCCAAGTCAATCGGAATGTGGTCGATGGCAATACCCAAGTCATAGCCACGTTCGACAATACATGGTTTAGCAAGGTGAAGATCAGAACTGACACCCTGACCTTTTCCACAGACCACAACTGGGTTCAGTATCAAGCAGACGAGCTCCTTGCTTTTGCCTACAGCCAGCCCGACCAAGTAGCTGTTGTGGATATTTATCCTTCTGCCAACTTTACTGGCAACTACCTCGAGCTAGGCCGTAGCCGCGACTATGAGGTCATTGATTCCGCTGCTTTTTTGGAAGGGACTTACTTTCGATTCAAACTCCAGTTCCGCAACCTCCATCAGGCCAGCGCTACGTCCCTAATCTTAGGCTTCACGACCAAAGATGGTCGGGTCTTGAACACAGAGCTCAAGTTATTGCCCCATACTAAAGTTATTGCACGGCTTAGCCCCAAGGACGATGAGCTTTTCATCGGTGAGGCTAAAGTTTTTGAGCTAGACTGCAATCTGCCACAGCTCATCAAAGCAGATAACCTCTGGCAAAGCACCAAAGACTACGACTTCAAACTCAATTACGAGGATAGGGTACTGAAGTTATATCTATTGCCTAAGGAGTCTGGCAAGATCGACCTCAAGATACCGATGCAATGCCGTCAGCCAGTGATGCAAGGCAACAAACCGACCATTGAGCTCCCACCACTTCGGGCCTCGTTTAACATAAAGACAGGTAGGCTAGCCTTTCTGAGTATCGACAAAAAGGACGTTACCTTCGAGACAGAAATCGGCAAAGGCATCGAGATACAGATCGACAACAACCGCAATCTTCAACTCCGGAAAACCTATCGACTAGAGAACCAAGCTGAGCCAGGTGGCGCTTTTATCGGAGAGCTCTATACCCGGTCTGTCCTCAGTAATGACAAGGTGCTCTGCTACTTCCGTCCATTTGGCCTCCATAAGGTCAGCGATGGCTATATGTACCTCAAGGACTGTGATGAGACCCGCTTTGTGACCAATTTCAGTATCTCTGAGCGGACCCAAATCAAGTCCGTGGCCTTGCTACGGGATGGGGGAGAGTGGTCTAGTTCGCTTTCTGTTTTGCCTGGCCAAAGTGTTGAGGTCAAGATCGAAGGAACAGGTCTCAACAAAGCCTTGTTTGAGATCGAGGATGTAGATCGTATCGTTCGTGACTCCATCCGGAACAACGAGAACTTGGTGGTCTTAAAGGTCAAAATACCGTCTGACGTCACTAAACGTAACCTTAACATCTTTGCAGGCCGTAAACCAAGTGGTTATCAGCTCAACGTCCGGGAGTTTCAGGAGCCCCGTGCACTTGACTTTGTACAGCTAACCTTTGGCGACATCCAACAGCCAATGAACCTTGTGGATAGGCCTATCCTATACGATAAACCCATTGCGGATATGGTCATCAAGTTCAATCCGCTCAAGATAGATGAGGCCAAGAAGCTCTATGGCAAACAATATCTCGAGGTCACGATCACCTACTATAACAACAAGGGCGAGTTCATCGAGAGTAAGTTGCTGAACAACATTGTGGTCTGCCCTGGCGAAAATAGCCCTCGTGCGGACTATTATGACCAAAAGGATTGCAACAAGAACGAGATCAACCTCAACTCCTGGATGACCCGCAAAACAATCGATCTTAATGATTGGTCCAAGATCGAGATCATTGTCAATCATAAAGCCTCGGCATACGCCACCACTGGCTTTAGCAAAAAAGCGATCGTTATCCTGCAGCGCCATTACACCTTCGACGTTGATGTCTCGATTCCTGGTGGTCTCTTGGTCCAGAAGCTAAACCAAAGCACCTTCGGTGGCTTTAGCGGTATTAGCCTCGCGATTCTGCCTCAGTTCAGTTTTTACAAACCAGACAAGATCGAAAAGCTTAGGCCCTACAAAGTAGGTGCTGGTATCTTGGCTCTTAACGCCTTTAATTTCAGCGACAATTCTGTCGATCGGGATATTGGTTTGGTAGTTTTGGGCTCCGTGTTCCCAACCAAAACAGGTGCCAAGCTTAGTTTCCCGCTGTATGGTGGCTTTGGTTATTTTGTCCGAGACGGGTCATTTTTCTGGGTTCTTGGCCCTGGAATTCAGCTTCGACTCTAGCTTGGCTATCCCAGTAGCGATAGTACTATCGCTCCAAGTTTGATCCTTCCCAATAACCAATTTAACTTCCATGTACCAGTTCTATGTCCCTGGGGCTCCTTCTGAGACTATGTTATCTGCAGAGGACAGTAAACATGCCCTTAGGGTCCTGCGGCTTAAAGTAGGTGCAAAGGTTTTGGTAGCAAATGGAGCAGGGCAGCGTTGGATAGCACAGCTCCAGAATGAAGAACTGGGTGGCGTTATGTTGCATCATTTGGTACATGATGATGATATCCCGACTGATAATTATGAGCTTCACTTACTGTTGGCTCCGCCGGCCCATCCTGATCGCTTGGAATGGTGCATCGAGAAGTGTGTGGAACTAGGTGCTAGGCAGATCACCTTGTTGAACGCTGCCCGTCTCGAATATCCGAAAATCAAACCAGAGCGACTCGAAAAAGTAGCCCTAGCAGCCTTTAAACAATGCCAGAGGGCATGGCTGCCTACCATCACACCCCTCACTAGTTGGGATTCTGCGATGGTCCAATACCAGGCCTACGATCAAAAGCTTATAGCGTGGCTTGGCCCCGATACGCAGGAGTTAGCGACCTTACCCATCAAACAGGGTAGAGTGGTGGTCATGATAGGCCCTGAGGGAGACTTTACGGACAAAGAGGTCAACAGTGCGCTAGGCAATGGTTTTTTACCGATTCGTTTGGGGCCAGCTCGCCTCCGGACCGAAACCGCTGCAATGGCCGTTTGTGCCCAGATTGGTCTGATGGCACTTCAACCCTAAGCGCAACCCCTATTTTAGCTATTATGGGTTAGGGTACAATTAGCGCTGCCCTACGCACACTTCTGTACCTTTTGGTGCGTTATCTCTTAAGCTGATTATAACGCGGAGCTACCCTTCCTCAAAACTGTACCAGATGTGCTTGAAGTTGCCAAATCTAGGTCTTCAGAAGCGATTCAGTGGCTAGATTTGCAATCGGCCCCACTCAGTTTGTACCTTGTGGTCACATCTGATGAAATTGTCGTGCAGATATAGCCAAGACTACCTTACCTGCTTCACCGAATCAACCACTCCATGCCGAGGATTAACTGTCTTTCCATCCCCTGTTTGGGTTTCATGTTTGTTATAGGCCTGTTAGCCAACACGCCCAATGTGCTAGCACAATCCCTAAAGGTTGCCAAGGTAAAGTACAACGGTGGGGGAGACTGGTATGCCAACAAAACCAGCCTACCCAACCTGATCGAGTTCTGCAACCGCAACCTCCGCACCAAAATAGAGCCTCGCGAAGAAGTCGTCGAAGTTGGTAGCCCTGAGTTGTTCTACTACCCATTTGTCCACCTGACTGGCCACGGCAATATTGTGTTTTCGGCTTCCGAGGCAGCCAACCTCCGCAAATACCTCGAAGGTGGAGGGTTCCTCCACATCGATGACAATTACGGTCTTGACAAGTTCATTCGGCTCGAGATGAAGAAAGTTTTCCCGGAGTACGACTTCGTTGAGCTACCCTTCAGCCACCCCATTTATCACCAGAAGTATCAGTTCCCCAAAGGCCTCCCTAAGGTCCATGAGCATGATAATAAACCGCCGCAAGGTTTCGGCATAATGCACAAGGGACGTTTGGTCTGTTTTTATAGCTACGAGTGTGACCTCGGCAATGGCTGGGAAGACCAGTCCATCTATAACGACCCCGAAGCAACCCGCCAACGCGCCTTGCAGATGGGAGCTAACTTGGTTACCTATGCCTTGACGGTCAACTGACCCTAATTTTGTCGTTATTTGGTTTTCTGCCGAGGTTGCTTGCGGGATAACCAATTTTATCCGTTATTTTTGTTATACAGTTGTTTTCGGCGAGCGCTGGTAAGTATTTTCAGGATTCCCTTGACCCTTCTAAACACTGAGCCGCACAAGCTGTTAGATAACTAACTTTCATTAACCCCCCACCACCAATTAGATGGAATTCATCATCGTGTTTTTTGTAGCACACTGGTACTTGTCTTTGTTCTCTCAGACTTTTTTCTTGCACCGCTATTCGGCACACAAAATGTTCACCATGAGCAAGTTCTGGGAACGTTTCTTTTACGCCTTCACATACATGACCCAAGGGTCATCTTATTTGAGCCCAAGGGCTTATGCCATCCTTCACCGGATGCACCATGCGTACAGTGACACCGAAAACGATCCGCACTCTCCACACCACCATGCTAGCAACGTCTTTACGATGATGTGGCGTACGAAAGAGATCTACAACAACGTTTTGAATCAACGTGTTGACCCTGAGATGCGTTTCGAAGGGCAATATCCAGTCTGGAACATCATCGAGCGTATGGGCGATAGTCTCATGAGCCGTATTGGTTGGGGTACCTTATACGTCATCATCTACGTCTTTATGGTGCCTGCCGATATGTGGTATTTGTTCATGCTCTTGCCAGTCCATTTCTTGATGGGACCTGTCCATGGTGCTATCGTCAACTGGTGCGGCCACATGTACGGCTACCAGAACTTCGATAACAATGACAAGAGCCGTAACACCCTTGTGTTTGACCTCATTATGATGGGCGAATTGTTCCAGAACAATCACCATAGCCATGCCAAACGTGCCAATTTTGGTTCCCGCTGGTGGGAGTTTGATCCAACTTACCCGATCATCAAGTCACTTTCCTTGATCCGGATTATCCGCCTAAAGCCTTATGTAGCAGCTGACTTTTAGTCATAGCCAACTAGGCCTCAGTCAAAAAAAACTTACCAAACCCTTGACATTAATACGTCAAGGGTTTCGTTTTTTGTGCTGATCCAATCTTGGTTCTTTATCGCCTCATCCGATGAACGACAATACGCTTACCTAGTAAGGTGTGATGTTATTGTGGTTTTCACCAAACTCCTATTGCCAAAGTAGGCTAGGTATCAACCTCCTGTTCCTGTAATTATTGCCCGGGTATTGAGTGGGGCCTAGGTTGAAGCTCTAGCACTCCTAGTATATCGGACTATCGGGGTGCAGATCGATAAATGGTCGGTTTAAGCGCCAGCTATTCGCTAGGCCAATTGCCAACATCAAGGGCACACTCTAGGATATTCCGAGGTATCTACTTTGATATGGCTGCTTTCCTTAATCGCACACATAGCGATGTGTAACCATAGTGTCATGTAGTAGGTGGATTAGCCCCTGCAACCTTGGACGATAGACCAAAAAAAAGTCCCACCCATTAGGTGAGACCTTTCCCGGATAATAATCCCTCTCCTAAACCATAAAAGGGATTAAGTCTTACTTGCCTTCGTCGGCATGGTGATGTTTACCGTGGCCCATTTCTTTGAACAACATGCGCATCACTTCCTTCTCGGCCCCATAGAGTTTCAGGACCTGATTAGGCTTTAGGATGCGTAGAAATTTATCAGCGTACTCAGACTCAGTAACGGCCTCGCTTGTCTTGAGTGCCATAATTTTCTTGATGATGTCCTTGGCAAGCTCGTCGTCAGGTTTGCCATTCGTGCCTCCGATGGACTCTGCTTTGTACATCAGGGCCTTCATCGATTTGCGAAATTGGCGTCGCTTGAGATTAAACTCGTTATAGACAGGCCAAAACTCTTTAGCCTGGTCTGGTGTCAGGCTTAGTTTGGTTGTGATCAGTCCAACCTTTGCACTTTCGAGCTTGGCCATTTCTTCGTCGGACCAACCCGGTGCAGCATTTTGAGCGCTCACACGCCCACTAATCAGGCCGAAACCCATCACTAAGATGCCGAAGTAGAATAGTATTCTTGGCTTGATGCTCATGGCCGATTGCGGATTATTTTGTGGATTCAGGCGAAGTTGGTGCGTCATAATAGTCATAGACAGCATCCTCTAGTACTGATTGTGCATTGGGGTGGTCCAATAGCTGATTTTGATTATCCAAAGTTGCCTCCCTGAAATCGGTGTTCAGCTTGTCGGTTACCCGTTTGATTTGGTCAGGCGCAAAAGAATCATCTAGCATAGCCATTGCCATAGGGTCGTGGCTGAGATACTCGACTGCTGCAGCCTTATTGATGATGGTAGCCATGGTCGGGTTAGGGCTTGTCCGCTTCAAGATTGGAGCAATTCCTAAAATGATCAGAATAGCAGCAACCAAACAACCTTGCCAAGCTAACTGGATGCCTAAACTAGGCTTCCAAGTAAGCTGAGTTGTGCTTGGGCTCAACCTCGTCTGGATGCGACCTAACAAACTATCAAAATACCGATTTGGTACTCTGTAAAACTGTTTGGTATCTCGGACACCAGCCCGACTTTCTAAGTCTTTACTCAGTCGAAGGCGCATATCCAACCTCTTATGCAGTTGCTCAAAATAAGCATCTGGCACGCTAAATGGTTGTTGTTTGATATGTCGATGGTCTTGATCCATGTTGTCGCTGACTATACTTTAGATGTTGACGACGGAACAAGGTTTAACGCCGATCGTTTTTTTCTAACCTTCAGGTAGGGGTTGCCCTAAAACTTTAGAATTGCTGAGCGCCAAGAAATGCCTCGATTTTTTTAGTTGCGTGGTGGTATGATGCCTTGAGCCCACCTACCGAGGTACCCAAGATAGCCGAAATCTCCTCGTAAGTCAGATCCTCAAAGTACTTCATGTTGAAGACTAGCCGTTGCTTTTCAGGTAGTTTTAGCAATGCTTCTTGCAATCGCAGCGTGATGTCATCTCCTGTAATAATGGTGTCCGAAGCGTGCAGCTTCTCGAGTAGCTCGGACTCGACATCGTGTATTGGAAGCATGAACCGACGCCGCTTTTTGCCTAGGAAGTTAAGGCACTCGTTGGTTGCAATGCGGTATAGCCAAGTGTAAAAGTTGGCATCTTGGCGGAATGAGGGGAGGTTATGCCAGACTTTGACAAATACGTCCTGTGTAATATCGTCTGCATCATCATGGTCAATGACCATTTTCCGGATGTAGTAATAGATCCGCTGCTGATACTTCAGCACCAGTTGGTTGAAAGCATAGTGGCGTGTTGCCTCAGTGCCAAATTGGGCCAGAAGCACTTGGTCTTCTATTTCCACCAGCAAAGGTTTAGTCTGGAAGTATTTGGATTATTACTTGCGGAACTGATGCCAAAATTGGTTTGACAAGCGTTAGACCAGCTCGGTGTACGAAAGGTTTAATCCTGATAACCTCTGCCTTGTATTTGGGATTGCTTTAGCACAAGGGGGCTGAATCGTTCCGTTCCAAGGGTTCCTGATTTACCTATAACCCCTCCAGCTCAGCCACCACATAGGTACTGCCTCCGACAAAGATAACATCATCATGGCTTGCCTGAGCCAAAGCCGTCATTAACGCTTCGTTTATACCCCTTACCACAATCCCCTTAAGGCCAATGTCTCGGGCCGCATCTCGTAGGACTTCGGCATCAAGAGCACGTGGTATCTGGGCTTGACAAAAGTAGTAGTAGGCATCGGTCGGCAAGAGGGTCAGTACTTTATTGACGTCTTTATCTGCAACCATCCCGAATACCATCCTAAGGATAGTCGCAGGGTTGGTCCGCTTCTTGGCATAAACCAAGTCCTTCAGCTGAGCTATGATTTGACGGATGCCTGCTTCGTTATGCCCGGTGTCTGCAATTACCAATGGAGCTGTTTGCAAGGTTTGCCACCTGCCTTTGAGGCCTGTCAGGCTAGCGCAATTTTGCAGACCTGATCTGATTTGCTCGTCCTCAATCCTGAAATTCTGCTTTCGTAACTCAAGTACAGCTGTCAGGATAGTGGCCAGGTTATGTTGTTGATAATGTCCTTTTAGCTCAAACGATAAGTCTTCTAGCCAAGGTTCACTTCTGGACAGGTGATCCTGCACTTTTGATACCCGATACCGGGACTTATCTTGATGTAATTCAACAAGCACAGTTTGGTCTGTCAGGACGATCTCAGATTTGTTTTTTGCTGCGGATTGGCTGAAGACTGGCAGTGTGTCTTGGTCGTATTCACCAATCACGACTGGCACAGCTGGCTTTATGATTCCAGCTTTTTCGGCTGCGATCTGGGGTGTATTATGTCCCAACAAGTCCGTATGGTCCAGACTTATATTCGTGATTACACTCAGGATCGGGGTGAGGATATTGGTCGAGTCTAACCTTCCGCCTAGTCCCACCTCGATTATGGCAATGTCAACCTTAGCTTTTGCAAAGGTGTCAAAAGCTACCAGGACACCGTACTCAAAAAAGCTAGGCCTAACCTCTTCCCATAGGCCCCAATTGCCGCTGATAAAGTCCAATAAAGACTCATTACTTATCTCTTGGCCATTGACCTTGACTCGCTCGTTAAACCGCTTTAGGTGAGGCGAGGTATGCAGCCCAACCTTATACCCTGCAGATTGTAAAATTGCAGCCAAAGCATGCGAGGTGCTGCCCTTACCATTGGTTCCGGCTACATGGATACTCCGAAACTTATGTTGTGGGTTCCCTATCCTGGCGCACATCGTCAAGATGTTGTCTAGGCCAGGCTTTAGTGCGGCTGCGCCTATGCGGGTGAACATCGGCAATGCAGCCAGCATAAAATCCATAGCCTCCTCCATAGTTGACGGAGGATTTGTTGGCCAGCTCTGGCGATTGATTGGCTGTACCAACTCGGCCATATTGACTGCTTCGTTTTTTTGGTGGATCAATAAAACAATTCCCTGTTGTAAAGGGGGACGTGTACCTCCTAGTATGGTGATTATCGCACTCGTTTTGGGCGAATGCATCGATTTTGGTGATCACCAGAGCCTAGCTAAACTACCTCTCGTACTTCCGGAATAGGGAGCTGATTTTCATCTGGAGCACCCCCATCAAGGCTTCTTTGAAGATCCTAGTGCTCATCTTTGACTCACCTTTGGTACGGTCAGTAAAGATAATCGGCACCTCTTGCACGTTGAAACCAAATTTCCAGGCCGTGAATTTCATCTCGATCTGGAAGGCATATCCCACGAATTTGATTTTGTTGAGCGGGATGGTCGCAAGCACTTCTCTCCGGTAGCATTTAAAGCCAGCAGTTGTATCCTTTACCGGCAGCCCAGTGATAAACCGTACATAATAGCCCGAAAAATAGCTAATCAAAACCCGGCTCATGGGCCAGTTTACCACATTAACTCCAGTTACGTACCTAGAGCCAATTGCAAGGTCAGCCCCACCTGTATGGCAAGCCTCACGTAGCCGCACTAGGTCATTCGGGTTATGCGAAAAATCTGCATCCATTTCGAAGATGTAATGGTACTTACGCTCCAAAGCCCACCTGAAGCCATGGATGTAGGCGGTGCCTAGACCAGACTTGCCTTTACGCTCTACCAAATGAAGTCGTTCTGGATATTCAATCTGGAGCTTCTTGACCACTAAGGCTGTGCCGTCTGGTGACCCGTCATCGATGATCAACACCTCGAACGGAAAGTCCAAGCCCAATACCGTTCTGATAATGGCCTCAACGTTTTCAATCTCGTTATAAGTCGGGATGATGACTAGACTATCGCTCACTTGGGGTTGGACAGGGAGTTTGGCGCTGTTCGGCTAGGATCCAGTGCCTGGTTGTATTGTAAGTAGGCTAGATACTAAGGGTAATGCAAAACAACTAACTAATGAGGTAGGGTGCTAATAATATCTAGTTAAGAGTTGCTTAAATCTATGGTCATCAGGCAAGGGTACCAAAAGCAAAAGCCTGCACGTCGAACATGCAGGCTTTGCCTTGGTGTCAAAAGGCACCAATTGGTACTACTTTATGGACTACCTCACGACTAGTTTTTGAGTAAGGACTTGGCCATTAGCCTTGACACGCACTTGATAGATACCAGCGGCAACACCAAGGCTCAGTTTGTGGGTACTTGTGGCTGTAACTAAGGCTAGGTTATTGGTATAAACCAGTTTGCCGACAGCATCAAGGACATCTACCACACCGTTACCATCTGTGCCAAGGCCAGCTACTGACAGCGTGATTTCACTGGTATTGGCTGGGTTCGGATACAAATTGAGCGATAGAGAGCTATTGAGGTTTGCATCTAGGGCAGTAACCGTCATTGGCACCATCACGATAGCAAACCTAGTACGGTCACGAACGTTTGCAGCCGCATCCTGGGTGAAGCTATAGGTGGCTCCTTGGCTTAGCAAGGTATTGGAACCCGTGGTGCGGTCTTGCAGATACAACCTCATGTTGATAAAGCTATCAACACCGTCAAATGTAAACTGAAGGTTGCTGCCAGCTGCCAAGTAGCTACTGTAAACCATCGGTACCGTACGCATCTGATATGGCGCGTCCTGCATATTGATGGTCAGCTCATCATTGGTGCTAGACAACGTAGCTAGGTCAAACACACCACCATTGAGGTTACGAGCATCGCTATTTAGGTCATAACCATTGGTGCTGCCTTGTTCGAAGCCCAGTATGGCCATGTCCTTGAAAGTTCCGTTAGGCTCCTTTAGGGTCATTAGTAGTTGGTTTTGAGGCGCCCCTTGGCGGATGAGGCTCGTGTTGCTGCTAGTTTTGGCTGCCTCGCGGACGCTGAGGGCAGGGGATGAACCTGTTGCCTCTACAAAGAATGACTGGCCGAGAGCCACAAGAGCATTCCCTTTTGTACCTGAGGCGGTGTTCCTGTTCCAGGTTAGGTATGTTGCCGAGACAGCATCCCAGAAGTGGAAAGTAGGGGATATGTTGCTCGCAGCCCATGCACTGCTGTTATCTAGCAGTAGGTTACTCGGGAAGGGATTATGTAGCAGGTTCCAGCCACCACCAAATGCGCCACCTGGAGTACGGGTTACGCTATAAGTGAAGGCTTCTGTTCCAGTCGCTTCAACTTGATTGGTACCATCTCCAACCGTCAGGTTACCAGTGAAGGTGAACTTTTTGACATTGTTGATGAAGTTTGCATCTAACCAAATCCGGACAGCCTTGTTGAGGCTATTGTTTACATTGGTTGCAGAGGTCCAGCCGTTTGCTGCAGAAAGTGCTTCGTTATGGTTGAAAATGGTCGGGTTGCCATTGCCGGAGAAACTAGGTGCACCAGGTACGCCACGATACAAGATCTGACCATTGAGGTTAGACACCACTTGTGCCTTTACTGGTGTACTGAATAAATACCAACCAGGCGTGTTAGTTAGTACACGTTGCTCCAGAGCAATATTGCCAGTCAATGCAGCACCAGCAGGAAGGGCTGCAACGCTGCCACGTTCGGTGGCGTTGTTGTGTTTGAGAGTAAAGGTGCCACCAGTGACATTAAACTTGCCATTAACGCCAAGTGTTACCACACCCTTAATGTTCGTAGTTACACCAGTACCATGTGTGAGGCCACTAGCATTGGTGCTATTGACAGTCAGGTTGGTGAGGTTATTGGTGCCGTTGATTGTTTGGGCAAAAGTGCCACTAAAGGTCACGGTACCATTGCTGTTGAGAATGCCATCGCCTAAACGACCACTTGTGCCATCGGTACCTGCGATGGTAATGTTGTTGCTTTGGGTATTGAGCGTAACACCTGTCAATAAGCTGACACGGTTGGCAGTGATATTGCCAGAAAGGCTATATGTGCCAGCACGGCCCAAGTTGATGTGGCTGTAAGAGCCAGACAAGTTTGGTAGGTAGCTAATGGCACCACTTCCACCAAGGACAAGGCTACCAGCAGCAGATGTGCTTAAAGTACCAGCAGCACCTGAAATTGGCCCATTGAGGGTAACAGTATTGGCACCAATAGCCAAAGTGCCCGCTGTCAGCACTGTGCTGCCCGATATCGTTAGGCTGCTGCTAAGTGTACCTGCTGCACCGGTTGTGTTCAGGACCAAACCAGTAAGCGTATTCGGTGCTGTACCACTAATGTTGTTCCATGGCCACACTGCTGAGTTAGAGAGGGTCAAGGTCGAGGCGCTTGTCATAGTCAGACGATCGTCACCGACACCACCATCTATAACTGGGTTGCTCAAAGCAAGGCTCATGCTGCCCAATGCCAAGGTTGTTGATACACCAAGGCCAGTATTATCTTGCCGAATAGTCAAGAGGCCATTGACGGTTATGGTGCCGGTGCCAGATCCGTTGACATCGGTATTTGTGATCTTATGGACGGTCAGGTTATTGAACGTCATGTTGCCACTGATGGTTTGAGCGCTTGCACCGTTTAGTACAAACGTGCTTGTCCCAGATGATATGGTACCAGCGTTTCGGGTCAGATTGCCAGAAATGTTAATAGTGGCGCTGCCAGCACTAAAGGTACCCGCTGCGAGTGTCAGGTTCCGTACATTGAGGGTACCAGAAGCTGAAACAATGCCACCTCCTGTAGCATTAACTGTAATGTCTTGGAAGGTTTGGTTGGTTGCGAGTGGCAGGGTAACACCAAATGGACTAGCAAAAACTAGGTTTCCTGTAGGAGTACCTTTAATGGTGCCACCTGTTGATGTAACGTTCCCAGTGATGGAAAGCGTTCCGCCAGCACCGGTGATAATATTAGTTGTCCCGAGTGTTAAGGTACCAATTGTGCTTGTACCGGAGAAAGTTTTATCAAAGCCACCGCTAACAGTTACAAAATCTCCTTTGAAGCCATTGGCTGTTTGTACCCCAACTTTAGGAAACTGGATGATTGAGCCTGTTACGGAAATATTTGCAGCGGTTGCTGAGGACGTATAGTCGCCATTAATTGTTAAGATACGCGTCGAGTTTATTGTAAACTGGGTCGTACTTCCAGACAAGGTTAAATTTTTAACCGCTTGGTTCGAGCTGATCACTGGCCAAAATGGACGAGGACTATCATCATTGATGGTCACGTCATCAGTACCTGTTGGGATACCTGCACCACCGCACCAATTGGCTGCATTGGTCCAAGATGAACTTACCGCACCCAGCCACAAGAAACCATTGCTACCAACAGTAATCACGTAGGCTCCAGGCGACACTGGAGAAGGATGACTTGTGCCAGCAATATCTGTGGTCACAACAGCATAAGGAGCAGACACAGATGTTGTGACGCCAGTGATGGCCGAGCAATTAGTCACCGCTAGGTTGCCATTTACCGCATCCCCAAATGTGATCTGAATGTTCTGTGAACCCGCACCGTCAAACCCAGCACCTTGCCAAGCAGCAAACGAAGTATGGTCGGTTCCTTGGATGTTGCCGATCTTCGTATTGGAGTACACAATATTGAAGTTGCTATTAAGCTGAGCAGCCATATCGGTGAACGCATAGTGTGTGCCTGTGCTTCCGGTCCGGATATTCTGGACGATGTTGTTACGCAGGTTAGTGCTGACTGCATTTGTGTTGAGGAAAACCGCGTAGGTATTGTTGCTACCAGTTGCAGTACCGCCGACATGCAAAGTGTTGTTGTTGACATAATAGGCCGCGGTGCCGCTTGCAGCAGCTGGCTCAACTGCTAGTGCCTTATAGACTGCATTATTGCTAGCGGTAGCACCTTCGCCAAGTGAAATAGCATTGCTGTACACCTGGATATTGCCACCACCAGAGCCTTGACCCAATAGCCTGATGCCATAGATATTGATGCCGTCCAGTGATGACTTAAAGTTCGAGACTTTGTTGTTGAAGATTTTGACTGCGCCAGTTGTTGTGTTGTTAAGTGCGCCTAAGGCTCCTACGCAGATGGCCTCGAAACGCGTAGTATGCAAAGTGCTGTTTGCGATCTGGGTGCATGTGGCATCTCCATGGCTATATGATAAGCTGCGAGGGCTGATGTCAATATCAGTGAAAGTGTTACCACTAATGGTAATGTTAGCTGTACTACCCGAGGCCTGTCCAAATTCACAATTAATACCACTAAAGGCCATGACGCTGCTTCCTGCAGCACCGCTTTGCGTAGTTTTAATTGCCTTAAAGACGTTATTACTAATGTTGATGTTACCTGTCAAGGTGCCAGTAAATCCATCATTAGGCATAAGGTGAATCAGGTGTGCATAGATATTCGCACCGTTAGATACAGTTGATGGACTCAAGAAAAACTCAATGTTTTCGATCTGGTTGCCCGTCATTGTTAGGTCATTGACGCTATAAATGCGCCAGAACTCAAATTCACCTTCCGTTCGTGTGTTATCAACACCGTCACGTCTCATCTTGATTGTACCACCAGTACCAAACTTATTGTTGGTAATGTTGTAATTCCCTTTGTTAGTTCCTGTCCCGACCCAGTTGATGAATGCTGACTCGTTGCAGTTCCCGTTCCAGCGCATCAAGAGATCTAGGTTTTTGAAGGTATTGTTGTTGACAGTGGTCGTAGGTTCTGTCGAAGCCTGTTCGAGCCGAAATGGGAATAACCGTACAAATCCATTACCTGTAGATGCTACTAGCCAATTGCCTGTAGCTAAGGTATCACTACCCCCTATGAAGTTGTTGCTGAAGTTAAACCCGCCTGATGTACTCTGTACTTGAAACAAACACCATGTTGCATTGCCAGTAGGGGCGACCGTATTGGTTTGATAGTAGTTGTTATTGGTTATGGAGGCATTTGCCCATCTTACAAAGTTTGTCATCGTGACGTTGGCACCAGTCGGACCAAAGTTGTAGATGGAGTTTCCGGTGATGGTGAGGCCATCATGACGCTCAGCATTTAACAGATTGTTGGAGTGTACAAAAAGTGCCAACATCCTTGCTGTACCTGTTGGGTGGATCGTGCAGTTCTGAAGAGTGAAGTTGTCAATCCCGTTTCCCGTGGCAGTTTGTCCAATATTAATAGCATTACCGTTGGTGCCTGAGCTACCAGTAACGATGTCAACGTTTTTAATCGTGACGCCGTCCGCATTGTCGCTAAAAATCCCGAATACAGATCCGTTTCCGCTACCCTGGAAGGAAAGTAGTTTGCGCGCATTGGACCCATGTCCGACACCCACTACACGTCCGTCAATTGTCACATTGGGGCGTCCGATCCTGATTGTACCATTGGCATTGTTTGTGCAGGTGAAAACCGCTTGTGTCCCTAGACTAGGATCTCGCTGAATCGTGATGGCGTGCGTAACACTTGCACCCGACAGAGCTGTGTTACCAGACTCAGTAATGGCATTGGTCCCAACAATATTGACAGTTAGTGGCCCACTAGTGCCTTGTGCATTGAGAACCGCGAAAAGACCTGTTGTGGCGGTAGTTAAACCTGGGTAGGTCCCGCCTGAGCCGACGGTGACTGTGCCTGAGAGCTGGGCTTGGGTGTTTGTGGAGAGTAGGAACAACATTCCGAGACTGGTGGGTGCCAGTATTCTCCACAGTCCCCTTTTGAGGGATGCGAAAGCGTGATTCATGGTTATTTGGTTATTTTGGTTGGTATTGAAGCCAAGCCACACCCCAAGAATCAGGTTCAGTTTCGCCCCTGATCTTGATCAAGACCACAGGCACATCGCACATCTATTCCTAAAGCGTTACTTAACTACCATTAAAGTTAAGGATTTTTTAATGCCAACTGCAAGTATTAGGTCATTTTTTTTCATGCTCAAGAACAAGGCATTTTTGAAGGCGGCTAGGACGTATTTTTGCTACCCTTGCTATACCTGACACCCTACACCAAATCGACAATCCAGATATGCATCAACCAAAGTTTCCTCCCTACGTCACAAATGAGGCCATTACTCAACTTATACAGTCTGCCCTAGTCGAAGATATAGGTCAGGGTCCCACCGCTGGCGATCATAGTAGCAATGCAATAATAACAGCAAGGCAACAAGGTAAAGCTAGGTGCATCTTTAAGGACAGTGGCATCTTGGCTGGAGTCGAGTTGGCAAAACTTGTTTATCAGGTTGCCACTCCTGAGCTCAGATTCCATCAATTTCTTCAAGATGGTCATCAGCCAGACCGTGGTGCTATCGTGTTTGAAGTGGAGGGATTGATAACCGATATTCTTAAGACGGAGCGGCTGGTGCTTAACATCATGCAACGAATGTCTGGCATCGCAACCCACACGGCTAAGCTTTCCAAGCTAATTGCTCATACCAGGTGCCGCCTATTGGATACCCGTAAAACCACCCCCAATTTTCGTTTAGCAGAAAAGTGGGCAGTTGTAATTGGAGGAGGGACCAATCATCGATTTGGTCTGTATGATCTGGTGATGCTCAAAGACAACCACGTGGATTACGCTGGAGGCGTCAAAGCCGCAGTCACTAAAACCAAGGCTTATCTTGCTGACCGCAACCTAGATCTCAAGATCGAGGTCGAAACGCGCAATCTGGCTGAAGTAGTCGAGGCCTTAGAGGTTGGTGGCGTATTCAGGATTATGCTGGATAATATGCCACTAGATATGATGCGTGAAGCAGTCCGACTAATTGATGGAAGGGCAGAGGTTGAGGCATCAGGCGGGATCACTGACCAAACCATTGCCGCTGTGGCAGAAACTGGAGTTGACTTTATTTCTGTCGGCGCACTTACTCACCAGATCCATAGCTTAGATATTAGCCTCAAGGCCTACTAGAAGCCGCATCAGCCGGTAGCAAAAAAAACGCCCATCATATTCGTAGATATGATGGGCGTTTTGCGAGATGGTAGTCTAACTAAAGACCAAATGCCTCCTTGACTTGAGGTACATAGTCTAGCTTTTCCCATGGGAAGAAGGTGACCATCTTTTTGGTTTCTTGTTTTACCTCGGTCTTGGTTTTGGTTTCAGGATCCTCAGTTACTTTAACCAGTCTGAGCGTGATCTCTTTTTCTTCTGACTTACGGCCCATGTGGCCATAAGCTGCTGTTTCGGAGAAAATCGGGTTTTTGAGTCCAAAACGATCAACAATTGCCTTAGGACGTAGGTCGAACAACTGAGCGATTTTTTCGGCAATAACACCATCACTTAGGCTAACCTTAGCTGTGCCGTAAGTATTGACGGTAACCGAAACAGGTTTGGCTACGCCGATTGCATATGCCACTTGTACCAAAACCTCGGAGGCAAGGCCAGCTGCAACCATATTCTTGGCAATGTGACGAGAGGCGTATGCCGCACTGCGGTCAACCTTGCTACTATCCTTGCCACTAAATGCTCCGCCACCATGGGCGCCTTTGCCACCATAGGTGTCAACAATGATTTTGCGACCTGTAAGGCCAGAGTCACCGTGTGGCCCGCCGATTACGAATTTACCGGTCGGGTTGATATGGAACTTGGTTTCAGGTCTCAGCATCTCTGCCGGGATCACCCGAGGGATCAAAATTGTCCGGATATCCTCGTTGATTTTTTTAAGCATTGTGGCATCGTCAGCGAAATCATCATGCTGGGTGCTGACCACAATGGTATCAACGTAGATTGGCTTGTTGTTATCGTCGTACAAGATCGTGACCTGGCTTTTTACATCTGGCCTAAGATAAGGCATCAGATGAAGCTCTGATTTTCGGATTTTTGCAAGTTCGGACACCAATCGATGCGAAAAAGCCAGAGCCATCGGCATGTACTCAGCTGTTTCGTCGGTGGCATAGCCAAACATCATCCCTTGGTCCCCAGCGCCTTGCTCATGGCCCGCAGTCTCATCAACACCCTGCGCAATGTCTGGGCTCTGGCTATGTAGTGCATTGATGATGCCGCAGCTTGTGGCATCAAATTGGTATTCGGCCTTCGTGTACCCGATTTTCTTGATGGCAGCACGTACCACGTCGTCCACGTTGACATAGGCTTTAGTAGTAATCTCACCAGCAACTACGACCAAACCTGTAGTTACTAACGTTTCGCATGCGACCCTAGAGTCAGGGTCTTGACTGAGCATGGCGTCAAGTATTGCATCAGATATTTGGTCTGCTACTTTATCAGGATGACCTTCAGATACTGACTCTGAGGTGAATAGGTATGGCATATTAACGCTATTAAGTTAATGATTGTAGGCAATGTGCCTAGGACAGGCAAACAACAAAAAAATCACCTAACAACAAAATCTAGCCACTTCTTTGGCACATAATGACCGTTAGGTATGTACACAACAAGTCCTGTGGTACGACTTAGTTGCTGTCCGGCCCGCCTAAGGACCGTTGGTCATGCCTTGATAGGTCCTGGGCCTTGACAACCTATTCGGTATTCGCACATGATCTCTATCTTTGTGGCAGAACGGTATCCGAGAGTCCTTCTTGTTATGGAGGCCCAGTCCTTGCCTTGATTTTCAAAATCAGACCAAGAGCGATATCGCAATTAACTCCAGCCCAAATTCAAACGCCATGCTCAAGGCAATCCTGATAACAATCTGCGTCTTTATCGTCCTTAGGTGGGTAGCACGTGTTTTACTGCGCTCCTTCTTGTTCAAGGTGGCACAGCAGATGCAGGATCCAAATGCACAAGGTGGTTTCCGAGGTCGTACCTATACCTTTGGCGGCAATCCTTTTGGCGCGCAGCAGACATCAGGGGCTGACAATGGTGCCAAAGTCAATACCAAAAAAGGAGATAAACCCAACCCAGACAAACTCGGCGGTGAGTACATTGACTTTGAAGAGGTCAAATAACTAGCGTTTAGGTAGGTGTTGCAAGCAATCCTTCAACAACCGCTACGCTATCTGGATATTTGGCAAGTTATTTCTGGATTTGGGGCCAATAATAGGGGTTATCATCGTCTATGCGCCATTTCCAGCCCGCTCCTGGCCTGATTCGTTGGTCACGTGCCATCAGATTTAGGATTAGCCCAGTGGCAAATAGCCCCGAGCTCACGATCACCGACGTTCTAGCATGGGCACTTTCGGACAGATTGAGGCTATTGCCTTCGCCAGGATTGATGGCATATAACCCCATGTAGCCAAGGCCTGCCACTATTAGCGCCGTGCTAACAAGTTTTCCTGTGCTGACGAACCGCCCTTGCCTGCCGATGATGAGCTTACGGACCTCGTCGTAAAGGATCATTGCCTCAGAGCCAGAGGTCGTCGTGATAAAAAAGGCCTTGCTTTCAATCCGTGTGACGATAGCCTCGTATTTAAGTTGATCCTTCTTCGTATAGAAGATGATTGGGCTGCCGACGGCATATACAATTCGCTTATGGCCTGGTCGCTCCAAGATCATAATCTTGTTAGCAATAGTAGAGGGGGCACTCGGAACGGCATAGACCGAATCGGTCTTGATTTGTTGGCCTTTTTTTGGGGTCGTGTCAGGAAGAAATAGCGGTTTTACCTCTGGCATCTGCGCTAACAGGACCATCGGCAAGAAGCACATCCAGACTACAGCGACTACCCTTAG
>CANHWS010000027.1 GCA_947464365.1 Cytophagaceae bacterium
CATCAACAATAAGCCACTGCCAGTTTATGGCAAGGGCGAAAACGTCCGTGATTGGCTTTATGTTGTTGATCATGCCCGGGCGATCGACATAGTCTATCACAAAGGCCAAAATGGAGACACCTATAATATTGGTGGGTTTAACGAATGGCGTAACATCGACATCGTCCACCTGCTATGCAAGGTGATGGACGAAAAACTGGTGCGGCTACCCGGCGAAAGTGCACAGCTAATCACTTATGTCACAGATCGTGCAGGGCATGACTTGCGCTATGCGATCGATGCCAACAAAATCATGCATGAGCTAGGTTGGGAGCCTAGCCTCCAGTTCGAAGAAGGGATGAATCTGACGATAGACTGGTACTTAGCAAACAAGGACTGGCTCGACGGCGTTACATCCGGTAGTTACTTATCCTACTACGAACAGCAGTACGGACAACAGGCCTAATACGGTCCTTGCTTTAGCAGACCAGCCAACATCTACTTTTATGATAGAGTCATCATCCACCCATAACTCCCCCACAATCTTACCAGGCACTAATCCTGTCGTGATTGTAGGGGCAGGGCCAGGTGGAAGTGTTGCGGCTTTGGCATTGGCGCGACAAGGCATTAGGTCGGTGGTGGTTGACAAAGCCACTTTCCCCCGTCCGAAGCCATGTGGGGATGTTATCACAAGCCAAACCTTAAGGGTGTTAGAACGTCTGGGCCTTGACCCTAGTAACAACTTGCCGCTTGTCCGGGCGCAGGCAACATGGGGTACTACTTGCATAGCCCCAAACGGCAAAGCTGTCGATGTCAGCTTTAAGCCCCTGCATAAGGAAACCGAGATCCCGAGTTGTTATACTTTGCAGAGGGCAAGTTTTGACAATTACTTAGTCGAGCAACTTCGGGCCAATCCGCTTATTGAGCTACGGGAAGGTGTGGGTGTCAAGGATGCTCAGCACGTTGACCAACAATGGCAAATCAACATGGCTGACGGCACCAATTTGCCAGACACCAAGCTTTTATTGCTCGCCTCTGGCTGTAACTCAAGCCTTGCAAGACAGATTAGTAACCAATCTTTACCTGCGATTGCTAAAGAAGACGACCGTCATTTTGGCGTTGGGCTACGTGGTTACTTTCGAGATAAAGGAGGTTGGCGTCAGGCAGGAATGCCAGAATTCTACATCATGCGCGAGCTGATGCCGGGTGGGCTTTATTTGACCCCATTAGCCAATGGCTTGGTCAACGTCAACATGGTGATGCGTCGGGATTATGTCCTGAAAAATGGCATCAATTTGCGGGATCGGTTCTGGGAGGTACTTGCATCGCACCCTACCCTTTCCAAACGATTTGCTCCTGATACGCTAGAAGGGCAACTGCAAGGAAGCAGCCTGAGTTTTGGTACCATCAAAAGGGGTAATGCCGGCAATGGCCTGATGATGATCGGTGATGCGGCAGGTTTAATCGACCTACTGTCAGCCAACGGCATCTGTAATGCCGTCATGAGTGCGGAGATTGCAGCTGGTGTGGCTGTCCAAGCCATCCAGCATCAGGACTATTCGATGGCATTCCTTGGCAATTATGACAGCCTCCTGGACCAAAAACTGGGCAACGAACTTAAACTCGGACGTTTGGTATCTCCGTTTTTGGGCAATGAGCGGCTTTTCGGCCTTTTTGAAGGCGTTCTGAACTTTGTTGCAAGCCGGGTGCAAGGTGGTTCGGTCTTGAGCCAATTGCTCTACCATCCCGACGTTAGCAAACTACTTAGGTCACCATCGTTCTACAAACAAATGGTCTGGGGATAATAGTAACCTTTAAATCATGTTAGGTCGGACAGGGAGAAGACTCACCTTGCATAGGGATTGCGCCCGACTATCAACCAGCGAAATGCCCAGACCCAAGTGATATCAGCTTGGCCGACATTTGCCTGATTGATCATTTCCTGCAACTCCAGGCGTTTGAAACCTCGAGCAACACTTAACGGAGCATCATGTCGCACCAAGTGTGACCGAGAGAACAGGCTAGTCAATAGTTTGATACCCCAATAGGCGAACGGATGCCTTTGTAGGTCGTTTATGACCCAGCCTACTTTTTGATACCCGGCCATCACCCATAACAGTCTTTTCAGGTCATCAGCAAATAGGTGGTGTAGGAACAATGCCGTGATTAGGATATCTGGTTTTTCAACCAAGTCTGGTAAGTCCTGGTAGCTGCCGAGGACGTAGGAAATGGGGCCATCGGCTGCGGTTTTGGCACGGGCATAGTCCAGAATAAACGCATTGTTATCAAGGCCAATAAGCTTGACTTTGTACCCATTACTTTGTGCCCATTGATGAACAATCCGGCACATATCCCCGCCTCCGCAGCCCACATCAACGATGGTATAGGTGCGACTTTTGTCGGTCATCAGCTTTGCCAAACCCTTGAGGGTAGTATGGTGGCCACCCAGCCAACGATTGATAACATCGAGCTCAGCCATGTTCTGGTACAAGTCAGTGGCTGATAAGCCAGGCTGATCGAGTAGCTCTTGATCGGTTGTATTGCGGTAGCGGAGCATAGGTAGATGGTCTATTGTCGGCCCATTTCATTTCTTGAAAGGGCCAGTTTCATCAGGGTAAGTCCAGGACCAAAACCCGCTGCTACAATCTGATTATTAGGTTTTTGGTCCTGAGGGTAATCTCGCAATAGAGCCTCAAGCACGAACAAGATCGTCACGCTGGACATATTACCAAATTGCTGCATCGTTTGGTAGCTTGCAAATAGGGTATCCTCTTTTACACCTGTGGCAGTCATGACCTCCTCAAGTATCCGCCTACCACCTGGATGGATAGCGTAGTCATACAAATGGGCGGCGGCAGGGCTAGGCAACACTTGAGTCAATGCCGGGGCCAGCAGCGAGGGCACGTAGGCGCTAAGCTGCATCTGGAAATTATTAGGCCCAAGGTGCCAAGCCATGTCCCGCTCACTTGGCACAAAAACAGAGGTCAGGTCGCCCATCTCTAGTGCATCGGGGTCCTGATGACTGGCTGCCGAAACCAAACAAGCAGCAGCACCGTCGGCAAAAAGGGCATGAGCAAGAGCCGCATCGGCAGAGTAGTCAGCGCTGTAATGCAATGAGCATAACTCTACACCAACGACCAACACATGGGGTAAAGTGGTGGTGGCAAGACCGATGGCAATGTTGCGCGCCAAGTCCAGAGCCGTGAACATGGCATAACAACCTACAAAATTGACCGGAAATCGCTTAACTGTCCTTAGCAGACCAAGGTCCTCAATCAGGTCAAACTCAAGGCCAGGGGCATATAGGCCAGTACAGCTAACAGTAACAATTGCCCCGATGGTATCACGATCGATGTTACCTAGGGTAATGGTTCGCACGGCAGCTTCTGAGGCCAAGGCCCGGGCCTTTAATCTATAGTCCTGCATCTTGTCATTGATGCTGGTGTTGAGCCACTGCCTTAATGCGTTGATCTCATAATCTGGTGCCCATTGCTCAAAAGCTGAGTGTCTGGTCTGGATCCCGGTCCTGCTAAAGAGGTGTCTTAGTCTTCTCGCTTCGTCGTCTTTCAGCTGCCAAAGCTCGATTTGTTGCTCCGCAATTTCAGCCTGCTTGAGGCGAAGCGGTGGTACTGCCGTTGCAATATGACGGATAAAAACTGCGGGGAGAGACATATAAACGCAAGTTAACCCTATTGAAACCTAATCATACCAAATTAGGGTAGATCAAGGCGCAATAGGGTTAACTTGACAAGTATTCGGTGATATCTAGGCTGGCTGCCAGGCTTGGGCAACTTGGCGGTTTGTGCCAAGCCCATGGATAGATGCCTCAATCACATCCCCAGGTTTGATATAGATCGGCGGGTTGAATCCGAGGCCGACACCAGCAGGGGTGCCAGTACTGATTAGATCCCCAGGTAGCAGAGTCATGAATTCGCTGAGATAGCTCACTATGTATGGCACATCGAATATCAGGTTACTGGTGTTGCCATCCTGCATGGTTTTGCCATTAACAGTCAGTATTAGGCGTAAAGAGTTAACATCCGCAATTTCTTCCTTAGTGGCAAGCCAAGGGCCTACGGGAGCAAAGGTGTCGCAGCTTTTGCCTTTGACCCACTGCCCTCCACGCTCGAGCTGGAAGGCACGCTCGCTATAGTCGGTATGTAGTACATAGCCTGCGACATAATCTAGCGCCTCTTCTTTAGTAATATAGCTTGCTTTACGACCAATGACCACACCTAGCTCGACCTCCCAGTCAGTCTTTTCGCTCCCACGTGGTATAACTAAAGCATCATTTGGGCCAACCAAAGCGGTGGTGGACTTGAAGAAAACGATGGGTTCTTGCGGTACAGCCATATTGCTTTCCCGGGCATGATCCACATAGTTGAGGCCAATGCAGATGATCTTACTGGGGCGACCGATCGGGCTTCCCAGACGTATGCCTTGATCCAGAATCGGGCAATTATCATGATTGTCTTGCAGCCAGACCGAAAGCCTTTTCAGACCATCATTGTCAAAAAAGGACTCAGTGTAGTCCTCGCCAAAGGCCGAGACATCGAGCCAAAGGCCTTCTGTTGTGATAATGCCAGGCTTTTCCTGACCATAGTTTCCAAAGCGAATGAGTTTCATCTGTCGAGGGTTGGGGCATGTAAGCACATGGCTAAGACCAAGTTGCTGCCTTCGCAAAACAACAAAAAATAACGGATCCTATGACAATTTTGGGCTATGGTCTCCTCATTTGTTACAGATTTGTAATTTAGTGAGTTTGACTAATTTGCTGCAAGGCGGTGCGAACTAGGGCAATAATTTGTAACTTTGGACTAAGACTGTGGCACAAAAGTCAGTCCCATGTAATGCAGCATTGGGACATGACGATTAGTTTCGCAGTCGATTTTGGCTGATAGCCTGGCTTGCTTACGCTAGTCAGGAACCAGCTGAATGGAAGTGCCGAGACCCCCTATCTATGAATGTGATTTTTACCCTTGCTTTAGGATTGCTTTTTGGCGCCCTAGCCTGTTTCCAGTTTGGCTTGGTCCAACAGCGAATCATCCAGTGTGTGCTTCATGCCAAAGGACTGGGCAGCACAGCGGTTGCCATTGGCGGCAGCATACCAGATTTTTTATTTGCAGGTGCAGGTCTAATCCTGATAGATGCTGTTTTTAGTGTAGAGCCGGCCTTACTTTACACGTTTAACTTCCTGGTTGCGGCTGTGCTCTTTGGTTTTGGCATTTATCATCTAGCCCTCCGTCGATACTCGCCCAAGGTTTATGGATCAAGCCCAGGGTCATACGAGTCTATTGGCACCGGCTTTGGACTTGGTCTTTTCAATGTGGGCCATGTATTCTACTGGCTATTGGTGATGTATTTTCTGCGCAGTTTTGGCTTGCTGGAGCTGAGCCTAAATGCCCAAATAGCATGGTTCGCAGGCTGCTGGATTGGTGTCTTGACAGGTTACCTGTTCACCTCAAGGTGGGTCTTTAACAAACAAATAGGCCCTGTCATCAGCAGGACCAGTGGGCTAAGTCGGATCTTTGGCGGCCTACTCATCGTGATGGCTATTATTTTGGGCACCAAACTACTGGACCAGTAAGTCAACAGAAAGTTCTTAATGCCGGTATTTTAGGACCTCTGGCTCCAACTTTCAGATTAAGCCAATATTATGAGTATCAGTATATGATAACACTTTGGCAATGACCATGAGGGGTTATGCGGGCTAAGTTTGCAGGATGAAGACGCCGCTTTTTCGCCAGTTGATTCTATTGTCATGCACCATGACGATGACTATTTTCCTCACAGGCTGCCTAAAAACACGCGAAGTTATCATACCGACTGAGGCACCGCCAGTTGTCATGGGTGATACTATAAGCAAGGGATCCATCTATATTAACGAGGTGAACAACAGGTGGTCTGACGATCTAAACCTAAGCAATGAGCTAAGCTCCATCATCGCTAGGCGATATGACCCAATTATTGGGTCCGACTGGAAGGATGGCAAAGTCAAGTGGTTTGAGCTCTACAACAATACCACCAAACCCATCACCCTTGGCGACCCGCAAAAAGGATACTGGTACCTATCAGACAACTTGGCCACTAAAAATGCATCTCCAATCCAAGTTCAGGTCACGATCCCTGCAGGTGGTTTTGCTATTGTGTACTCTTCGGATACTAGTTATAGCGGAGGATCCCAAATCCATGGTAACTTCAATGTTGGCAGGAACAACAGCCAGCCACGAGATACCCTCGGGATTTATTACCAGAAAAATTTAGGAGCTAGGCTTATTACGGTTGATAGCCTCACCTATGAGGATACTGACAGGGCTACTACTTGGAGCCGTATCCCCGATGGGGGGTCAACAATCCTGAAAACACCAGGTACTCCAGGCCAGGCCAATCGTCGATAAGACACCCCTGTTAGTACTTTATTTTATCGGCCCATCTACTTTAACCCATACCCATGTTTCGGATAACTATTGGCTTGTTGACTATCCTATGTTGGTTGTCAATCGTTAAAGTGCAGGCCCAAAAGCCTGTAAGGCTCAAACCTACCAACCAGTTCCACCTAAGTATTCCCGAGCCGAGCGATCTCTGCTTGACACCAGATGGTGCTCACTTTTATGTTGTGAGTGATAATGGCCTTTTGTTCGAAACCGACCTGAATGGGACAATAACACGCCAAAGCACTTTCTCGGCCTATGATCTGGAAGGTTGCTATGCGGATGCAGACAATGTCTATGTTGTAGATGAGCGTACGCGCAAAGTGCACCTGCTGGACCATAAGAACCTCCAGAAACACCACACCTTTGAGGTCCCATACATGGCGAGCCGAAACAGAGGATATGAAAGCCTTTGTTTCAACCCCGCCAAATCGAGCTTCCTCCTAATTTCAGAAAAAGACCCTAGCACCATTTTCGAGTGCGACGCTAGCTGGCGTGTCCAGAACGAAACGGACTTTAAAGGCCTCAGTGACATCAGTGCCGCTACCTATTATGATGGCAAACTCTATTTGCTCAGCGACGAGGCGCACCAACTTTGGGAACTTGATGCAGTTACTTATAGTCCGACCCGGAAGTTTGAACTCGGCATTATCAATCCTGAAGGAGTCGCATTTGACAAAAGTGGTAATTTATATGTAATCAGCGACGACCGTGCAATCCTATATCACTTCGGACCACTTCCTAGCCCTACCAAACCTTAATGGCGACGACCTCTACCCTAAAGGCACGTATTGCCTTATGCCTCTTTGTTGTTTTCGGTCTGGCAGCGCTAGATCTAAAAGCGCAAATATCAATAAATGCCGGCAAGAGTAACCTCGAGATCAGCGGGGCACTATATCCGATATTCAATATGCGTTATGTGCCCGGGTCAGCATCAGGGCCTGTATATTGGCCATTTTCCAACAACCAGAATGCTGATTTGCGCAACAATAGGTTCGAAATGCGTAACATCCAGCTCAACCTAGAAGGGCGTTATGCCAATGACTGGGAGTATCAGATACAGATTAACTTTGCCAAAATCGCATCTCCAGATGGAGGTCCCGACATCGAAAACCCACCTTTAATGGAAAGTAGTGTTAGCTATGTTGGTAGCAGACACATCAAGGTGAAGGCAGGGTTCCAGAAGATTCCTTACAGCCGCAGCAGCCTCACGAGCTATACCCAGATGCCTTACATCCGAAGAGCTGAAATGGTGAGGGGTGAGGTCTTTAGCCGTCGTGATGTGGGGGTTGTGCTCTATAACTCTTACTGGAACCAGCGTATCAATCTCTTTGCGGGCATGTTCACCGGTCAGGGCGAGGCTGCCTTAATGGGCGTCAATGATCGGTCTGGTAATTTCGAGCTAGTGGCACGTGCCGAAGTTGCCTATCCTAGCCGCTATCGCAACCGTGAGATAGACGACAACATCTCCCCTGTACCGATGGTGGTGCTTGGTGTAAATGGTCGGACTAATACCCGAGGTAACATCTTTGCTAGTGACTCGCTAAACTATGGCCTCAAGAACCTGAACGGCACGCGCAATATGTGGGGATTTGACGTCTCTGCCCAATATATGGGCTGGAGTGCTCAGTTTGAATACCACCTAATGAATATGCGACCAACCGTAATGGCTGACTATGGGCAAGGGCTACAAGCCTACACCGATAACTTTAATGCTGGAGGCTTTATTACCCAGCTTAACTATAACTGCCAACCATTGCGCTCAGTCTTTAGCATCCGGTATGACCGCTTTAACAGCAATGACCTAGTTGGCGCCAGAGCAGGCGAACCGAATTACAACTTCCTGTCTGGCACCGTAACAGGAAAGGCTTACGACAGCCGAAGCACCCAAGAGAACATTACCATCGCCTATAACCTCAAGCTCAATGGATGGAACTCAGCCTTGAGGGCCCAATACAGCCAACCCATCAAGGTGGACGAGACACTTCCTGGAAGAGCCGCAGATCCACAACTTAGGCTGGGATGGCAATACCTTTTCCGTTAATTACCAATTTCGGACCTGATCAAAATTTAACTTTTAGGGCAGGCAACTTTTATGGGTCGGTTAAGGTCTTATAGTTATAGTGACTACAATCCCAAACACACCAACCCGAAATGCCAATTTTGCCTCGTCTGCCGATCCACTTTGACATCAAGCAATCAACATTTTTTGCTGTCTTGGCCCTACTACTTTTTTGCATTGGCTGGACCTCTGGTATGGCTCAACCATTTGCCAGCTTTAGCCCAACAAGTGGCAACACAGGTACCCAAGTGACACTTAGTGATAGCCGGTTTGTACTTGGAAATGTATCGGGGGTAGCGTTTAATGGCATAACTGCTGCATTTTTCGTTCAATCTTCAGGCACTATCCTAACCCAGGTGCCTGCAGGGGCTACCACAGGCCTAATCAGTGTTAGCTCTCCTTCTGGCCCAATCTTGAGTGCAGCGCCTTTTGTCATTTCATTACCCACTCCTGTCATCATGACTTTTGCGCCGACCACAGGCGCATCAGGAACGCCAGTCAACATCAGTGGGCAGAACTTTAGCAATGTAGTTTCGGTTACGTTCAATGGTGTGGCAGATCCATCATTTGTTGTAAACGGGGCTACAAGTATCGTTGCAACTGTTCCTCAAGGTGCCACCACTGGCCCTATAGTGGTCACTACTAGCATTGGGGCAGATACTAGCACCCTACCTTTTGTTATTGTTGCTTTACCTGTGCCTGAGATCATCAGTTTTAGCCCGGGTTCAGGCATTGCTGGTCAGACTACGGTTTCCATCCAAGGTCGAAATTTCCTCAATCCACAACCAATTACGGGGCTCACCTTCAACGGCGTGTCGGTTACTGTAGGGGGCATTATTTCTGATACTGAAATAGAGGCAGAAGTGCCCTCGGGTGCCACAACAGGGCCAATCCGGATTACCTCTGCCCTAGGCAGCGCAACAAGTACAACTAATTTTATTGTGACTGGGCAACGGAATGATATCTGTTACACCCGAGGCCCAAGGCAGGACACCTTTAGCAGTGTTAGTCTGCAACCTCAGCGATACCTAGTAAGGAGTGGCAATGCAGCCTTTGTCAAACTAATAACACAGGCTGGCCAGTCTTATCGGTTTAGTACTTGCAACAATCCCGCTGGACTTGCGACAGAGCTTTATGTATATGATCGGTTTGGGGCCTTACTGACAAGTAACGCCGGATTTGGCACAGCTTGTCCTAATAGCCCTTTAGCCTCCGTTGTGCTCAATGCACTTTTGTCGGATACAGTAATGGTCTCGATAACAGGAATCGGGTGCTCAGCTGTATCGGCCAATATTTGGCTGGACTATCAACAATCAGGGCCAGCAGTTGCCACCCGTTTGACTCCTAGCAGTGGCCCAGAAGGTACGGTTGTCCGGATGTCTGGCCGCAATCTGGCTAATGGAGTTCAAGTTATCTTCAACCAACAATTAGCTAACATCTTGTCAGTAGCAGACACTGCCATTGTCTTTGAAATCCCGACACCAGCGACAACAGGCTTGGTCTTTTTGTTTGATGGTCAGGTACCTCGATCAACTAATCTGCAGTTTATTGTCTGTACAAATGCTGCACCTACCATTTCGGCGGTTGGGTCAAATTTCTTATGTCAAGGTCAAACCATCACCTTGCAAGGTCCTGCTAACGCTACCTCCTATAGTTGGAGCACTGGCCAAACCTCCCGCACGATTACACTAAACCAGCCAGGAAGTGTTACACTGCAAATAACAACAGGTGGTGGATGCCTCAGCACAATTTCAGCTCCTTTTAACATCAGGCAAAGACCAACTCCTAACGCAGTACTTACCCAGCGCAATGATACCCTATTTGCTAGCCCAGCCAATGCAACCTACCGCTGGCTTGTTGATGGGGTCCTTCAGAACGCTTTTGTACGCACCCTTAAGGCCCAAACAAGTGGCAATTATCAAGTTATCGTTACCCAAAACGGTTGTAGCGATACGTCGGCCATATTTGCAATTAGCTCTGTCCCCAACAATATGGGGTTAGCCAAAAACGCAATCCGCCTAGTGCCTAACCCGGCAACTAGTACTGTGAGCATTCAGTTCAATCAGTCACTAGGGCAACCAACAGATTTGCTTGTTTTTAACAGCTTGGGCTTTCTTTGTGTTAAGCAAGACCTCACAGTGGGCACAACTGAGCAGTCTATTGACCTCAGTGGCCTATCTAAAGGGGTCTATATGATAAAGGTTGGCGGTCTTGTGGAGCGACTAGTTGTAAGGTGACAGTCGCACCACCAAATACTTTGCTTATGCCAGCAAACGAAGTGCTTATGCCTGAACAAAGAGTCAATAATTATGTCTTTGAAGGCTGGTTGGCCCAACTTGGCTTGCACTTAAAGACCACAACAACAGCTAGTTAGTAAATGCCCCTATCTGCTGGGTCCACCACTTAACTACCCAACGGATAGAGGTAGTCAAGTATGATAATGACTGGTTGGGTGAAGGTTTTCATAAATCTGCTCGGCTTATCAGTACAACACACTGCCTTGTGCCATTAAACATCTTGCCTTGACGGAAAACCTGTGGATACCCTTTGGATAAACCAGCAGTTATAAGCAGGGTTTACATCCATTCGTTTTGGCTTAGCTTTCAAAATATCAAGGTGCCACTTTGATACATCCAGTCATTTGCAAAGCATAGCGAACCATTAGATTACATCAGTAGTAGGACAGTCCAAATCAACATTGGGACAAGCAGCTGAACCATGAGATTTTGGCGTGCCCCTACTTGCAGCGAAACCAATTTTGAGAACCACCTCCTCGACTGGTGCATCGGTACTTGGAGCTCAAGGACCTTGCTTAAAAGTTGGGGTTTCCATCAAGACCGGTCCCAAAACTGCATTAGCGGATCTTATTTGCATGATGGCCCCCTCGGTTTCTTTGCCCCATAAGCCGCTTCAAGAGTAAAGGTCATAGTAAGCAGGACTAAAAAACTATCGTTAAGCATGCATAAAAAAAGGGCAGCCAATTGGCTGCCCTTAATTATTACTGCTACTGCTTAGAGCTTAGATTATTGAACTACAACTTTACTCACAGTACGACCATTGCCTGAGGTAATGCTCAGATTGTACAAGCCTTTGGCTAGGCCAGATAGCTCGACAGTGCCTGTATTGTTACCCATAGATAGGTCCAGTGCTTTGGACATAACAACTCTACCAACATGGTCTGTTAGTTGTACCGATGCTTGGCCAGCTTTAGTTGCAACAAAACGGTAGTTGACTTTGCTAGAGGCAGGATTTGGATAAGCGGTGAGTCCGAATACAGCTTTGTCAGCATTGGCGAGGCTGGTAATCGGAGTTGTTGGCGACACCGGGTCAGAAGCACCAGCATCCGTATTGGCGCAATCAACAGAAGTTACCCGGTACTCTGGCAGGACATTAGCAGGTGCCTCAAAGTCGAACCAGACTTGCTCGTTAAAGTCTCTAGCGGCTTGGCCTGCACATCCTGTCGGGATTGAACCATTATCATTACCGTCATAGGTATAAAACCCGCCAGTTGCATTGCGTGGGCGGTAGGCAATAACCTTCCATGGGTCCGTCGGAAGGAGGCGTCGCTCAACCTTGAAGGCAACCTCATTGATGGAGGTATCTGTCCAGCTGACTACGAGGGCTTTATAGACTGTGTCAGGGACTACTGTGATGTTTGAAGGCGCACCAGGTACACTGGCTGGGCAGTTGAACAGAAAATCACCTGCATTGGATGCGTTGGTTCCACTGGCATTGACAGGGTTGCCCTGTAGATCAATATTTTCTACTACACTGATGTCTTCCATCCGATTTGAGCGTGTTGCAACAACACCGACGGCACCACGTTGTTTGTTCCAGCCATGGAAAAGGCCTATACAGTGTACATCATAAGGGGCAATGTAACCTTGCTCGCCTGTTGGGCCTTGCCGATTGAATGTCCAGGCAAAAGAGAAGACCTCAACACCACCATGACGCTGGATGAGCATTCCCTCACCATCGTTGCCTGGGTCTGAACCTGTGCCTGTGTACCAGTTATGGTCCATCCAGAGGTTCCATCCGCCAAAGTCCATTGCGCGTGCCATGTTATCATCAATCTGGTTGCTGACGTTATAGCCATCGCGGGTCAAAACCCAGTTGGCGGGTAGGCCATATCGGGCAGTGCCTGAGTTGATTGGGTACCTGTAATTGATGTTGTTTTTGATCGTCACCCATTTACCACAGAATTCGTAACCTTTGTTGCCGTGGTTGAAAATCCAGTTGTCCTTGACGATGACACCCTTTTCGTAATAAGGTCCGTTGTCTAGGTTGCAGCGGTTGTCGCGTTGGCTGACGAGTTGTTTGTTGATATCGAGTCCGATTTGGTAGCCGTAGTCATAATAGATATTCTGGGTACTAACTGGGGTATTCCGGGCCTTGATGGGCTGTGCCATCATGAAGTTCTTGGGGGCGATAGGCACTGCGTTGTTGGCAACCAATACGTTGGCACCATAAACCGCAATGCGTGCTGCAAAGCGAAAGCTCGAAACATAGTCTGGGTCGTAATCAGCACCGATGCCCTCGCTACACATATAGTTTGGTACGTTGCTGTTATCCAGCCGGCAGCCAAAAACAAACCTACCCTTCGAACCACCGAAATAAGGTAAATTTGGTGCTGCACCCATAAAGGGGTCCATTGGGTGGGTGCCGTCAGCAACCCGAGAGGCCCAGTTTTCGCCAGTTGTTTTAGCAAAACGACTGCGCCAAGCACCTGCCTGTCCCCATGAGTTGGTACTCCATGGCATATCTGGGCCCATATAGACAAAAGCTGCATCGAGGTTTACCCAAGCAATCCCGACATGGTCAACATCCTTGAGGGATCCACCAGCTTCGGCCTTAAGTCCAATGACGTTCCAAGCGTCAGGATACTCACCACTACCTGATACCACACGTGATGTGGTATGGTACGGGAACAAAAACTTGGTACCTAACTGGGTGAGGCCAGGGTTAGCGGTGTCAACAATGGCATTTTTGTCAGCCACAGGGGGCTCACCAACAATAACAACACCCTTGCGAAGCATCAAGCCACGTCCGGTAGGGCCTTGCGGGTGGTCAGCAAAATTATAGGTACCCGCAGGATAGTAGAGCACACCACCGCCTTGAGCAAACAGCTGATCTCTTGCAGCTTCGAATTTTTCAAAGTCATTGGCTCCGGTACTGAAGGTGGCCATGTTAATGGAGTTGGCCCAGTTGATTTCGTCTGTCCAGGCGGGATAGTTGCCAGGGCCATAAAAATCTTTCATAGGGTTAGACACCTGTGCAGAGGCGCCATAAGCGATGAGGCCGAACATGGTCAGCGCTAGCCACTGGCCTACTTTTTGGCCAATTTTGGTAAGGTTGGTCTTCATCTAGAAGCGTTAATTGGTTAGTGGTACTCAATAGACAGCTGCTACCATCAAGAAGGTTGCATGGGTCCCAACAAATTTACAATATTAGTAAGCCCATTGCAAATTTCAGACGCAATATCTTGGCCTATTTGCTTATCAGATATGGTTATTTATGCCTAAATGTCTAGAATCCTTCCTCGGAAATCAGTCGCTTGAGCCTAGGCCAAACCTCTTGGTAGATATGCTGATTTGCAAACAACAGAAAACCGACATCCGTCAAGACGTCTAGCGGGGCGTCAAATGCCTCACCAAAACAATCCGTGATAATGCAACCTGCCTCCTGACCTATCAGGAAAGTGCAGGCATCATAAGGATGACAAACATGACCTGGCACTATACCTTTGGTTTGGAGGTAGGGGTAAAGCCTGCTTCTTAGGTCCCCCACAAAACGATCATGCCCTACTAGCACTTCATAAAGCTGTCCGCCGGTGCTGATGTATTGGTCTTCAAAAATAATTGCTCGCCCAGGCACCAGGTTAGGAACAAGCTCCAAGATCAATTTGTCCTCGATACGTGCCAAAACATCACGCCCTGGCGGGAAAAACCTAGCCAACTGAGCAAAGCCGCCAATAATGGTATGTGCGCCACTTGGCTTTATGGTTCGTGGTTTTCGCACTAGGGTTTCGAGATGGAGCGTTTCGGCTTGGACACCTTGCCCCTTGATTGCCCATAGAGTATCACTCAGGACTGACCGACTGGTCGGTAGCTCGGTCATTACGGCCACCTCAATATCACTTAGGCGAGTAGTGTTGCCCTTGTTTGGGGCGGCACCAGCTAAGAAGAAGGCAGAACGTTTGTCGTACATAATCCCGCGTGTACCATCGATTGGATCGATAATTATACGCCATTTAGCATTCTCGGGGGCTAGGCCATGTGGTAGAACCTCCGGGTTATGTGCATCTTCGCCTATGCCCTCACCTATAACAACGATGCCTCCAAGGTCTTCTGCGTGTAGGGATAACAATGGCACCAAAATCTCCTCAACATCTCGGTCGATCTGGTAGATAGTATCATCTTCACCTTCTTTATAGATCGCGCTAAGTGTATCGGCACTTTGGCTAGTAACCGCAGCATGGACTCTGCGACAAACGGCTTCGCCAGCTTGCCGAAGCAGGGATATCATTGCCTCTTTGTCTTGAATAGTGATCATAAAGATTGGATGGGAAATAATGATTGTGATGGTCCGGATGTACTAAACCAATGCACTAAAACGGTTTAGCTCCAGGGCCTTTTCTTCAGGCATGGTATCCGCCATAAAGGTCCCTCCGTTTGACTCGGGCCCACCAAGATACTTCAGTAGGCCTGGTGCACGGTATGGTGGCAAAATATGTAGGTACATCCAGTAGTCTAGGTCCGGCTGATCAGTAGGTGACTGCATTAAGGACATGACATAGGGGAAAGTATGACCTGCATTGAGGTCCAACTTCCGGATAGTTTGCCAATAGACCTCGGCCAACCCTTTTATCTCCTCTGATGAGAGCGTCATGATTGTCGGGTGGTGGTTTTTTGGCATAATCATTACCTCATAGGCATATCGGGCAAAAAACGGAATAAAGGCCACCGCTTGGTCATTTTCAGCGATGATCCGAACCTGGTCTGCAATTTCGGATTGTAGTATTTGGCCAAAAATAGACTTACCCGATTGTAAACGATAAGTTTTTGCGGCATCAAGATGCGTCTGGACAGTTCGGAAAACGAAGTCTGTGGCATAAATCTGGCAATGGGGATGCGGATTGCTGACACCACACTCCTTGCCCTTGTTTTCAAACACAAAAACGGACTTGATCGGATGGATCTTGCTCAATCGGATGGTTTCAGTCTGAAGGGCTGAAAGGACATTATTTACAACCTCAGGCGACACATCACTAAGCGTCACATTGTGTCGAGGATCATAACAGACAACCCTAGCAATGCCGGTAGCGGGGCCCTTTTGGTAAAAATCATGCACAAATACCTCTGTGTCAGGAGCATTGAGTCCGACTACTGGGTGATCATTGTCAAAAATATAGACACCCTTATAGTCTGGGTTATGGTCACCATGGATCCTGAGATTGGTTGGGCAGAGATAGCAACTAGGGTCATAGGCGGGCGCCAGGTTGGTGTCCTGATCAGTTGTACCAGTGGTCCAAGGTCTTGAGTTACGATGGGCGGCATAGACCACCCACTCTTGCCTGAGTGGGTGCCAGCGTTTTTCCCATCTTCCGACGGTGTTTTCGATACTCATACTAAAGCAGTTTTTGTGGGGTCATCCAAGACCGAAGTGTGGGCCAAATATGGGCATAAAAAAGGGGCCTGACATCGTCAAGGCCCACAATTTCATACACCATAAGATCGTCGATACCCTACCTGAGTTGCCTAGTTGGTATAAAACCTTGGCTGAGCGGTGGGCTGCGGATTAGTATTTTTGGTAAGGAACAAATAGAGCCCCAAAATAGCACTACCGACAAACCCAGTAGCTAGTGTCAGGAATACCCATGCTGCCACCTCTCGCGACTGGGGTTGGCGTTTGATCAAGAACCAAAGGGTGATTAGTGCCGGTCCAAACCAAGCGACAAACCAACCAAGTGTGGATGCATTTGCGAGTAGATACATTGCCATAACTGCGCCCGTTTGTAATGTGAGTAAGTAGCCCTTAAATGTTGTCATGCCCAGATACTGTAATCCCACCATGACCATACAAAAGTACCTACTGACCAATAGGATGGGCCTACAGGGTAGGCAAATCGTACTTTGGACTACTTTCTGCTAATAAACGTGCAAAACCAGACCAAAACTTACATTATTTACTCGTACCTCAGGTGCTTTACAGACTCACCAGAGTTTGCCAGCTCGAGCAAGGAATCTATGCCAATATCAAGGTGTTTTTGGACATAGGACGAGGTGACTGACTTGTCGCTGGCAGAGGTCTTGACGCCATCAGGTGTCATAGGGTTGTCGGAAACAAGTAGCAATGCGCCGTGCGGAATCTTGTTGACAAAGCCGACGATAAAAATGGTTGCAGTCTCCATATCAATCGCCATGGCCTTGAGCTCGCGTAAGTAGTCCTTAAACTTCTCGTCATGTTCCCATACACGGCGGTTGGTGGTATATACAGTACCAGTCCAGTAGTCACACTCATGTTTAACCACAGTTGCCGACACTGACTTCTGGAGTCTAAAACTTGGCAAGGCTGGTATTTCGGGTGGGCAGTAGTCATTGCTTGTACCCTCGCCCCTGATGGCTGCGATAGGCAGGATAAAGTCGCCAAGTTTGGTGTTATCCTTTAGGCCGCCACATTTACCCAGAAAAAGTGCAGCCTTCGGCTGGATGGCACTCAACAAGTCCATTACGGTAGCCGCCATTGCACTTCCCATACCGAAGTTGATGATGGTGAGGTTGTTATGAGTCGCGATTTGCATCGGCTTGTTTTGTCCTATTATAGGCACCTCAAACTTAGCCGCAAACATTTCTACGTAGTTGACAAAGTTGGTCAGCAGGATATACTGGCCAAACTGGTCTAATGAGGCTCCTGTATAGCGAGGTAGCCAGTCTTTTACAATCTCTTCTTTTGTCTTCATTTTGGTTGTTCAATTCTAAACCAAACTAGTCCCCGAATACCGATTTGGCGGATGATTGGGACAAATTGGTCTGCTTTGGGATTAGTTTGGCTTACAATTTGCTATAAAAATCTGGAACACCTCTTCGCTAAATGCTGAGGGCTGACCTAGACAAAGGTAATCCAAACTGGAAGCCTAACTGATATCAAGGGCCTTAAATTTGGCTATGGCCCAAATCCAGAACCTGTACTTTGTAGTAGCCACGGATTCAAAATCCAGATACTCTCAGGGCTTTAAGTCCGTCTTGAACAATCTCCCAACATACCTAGTTACGTATTTCGACTCTATCACATCATCAGTCAACCCCACCTAGAAATGATTGCTTCGTTTTTCATGACCATCAGCTTGGCTCTAGGCCTTGCCACTTCAGCAATGAACACCACCCCTACCGAACCAACTCCAGGACTTGTAGCGCCTGCTGCAAAGAATCTTTATGACTTTTCGCTCAAGACCCTTGATGGACAGGCGTTGAATCTGAGCCAATACAAAGGCAAAAAGGTACTGCTGGTCAATGTGGCATCTGAGTGCGGATACACACCGCAATACGGCAATCTCCAGAAGCTCCACGAAAAGTATGGTAACAAAGTCGTCATCATAGGGGTGCCTGCCAATAACTTTGGAGGTCAAGAGCCAGGTGACAGCAAAAAAATCAAGACCTTTTGCACCAAAAACTATGGCGTAACTTTCATGATGGCTGAGAAAATTTCGGTCAAGGGTGCTGATGCTGATCCCCTATACAAGTGGTTGGCCGAAAAAACCGAAGCCCCGAGCTGGAATTTTTGCAAATACCTAATTAATGAAAAAGGTGAGGTTGTCAAGTTCTACAAGTCCTCAGTTGACCCCCTCAGCGACGAGATCACGAAGGCCCTATAGGCTCAGTACTTATGATTTAGACTGCCTGAGTCTAACCTATGCCCATCCGCAGCTAGTGTGCGGATGGGCTTTTGTTTGTTAATTAGGAACGAGATCCTAGTAAGACAGAACTTGTTAAAACTCAGGTCCTGCGATGGGCACAAATAAAAACATGGCCTATATTGTGGCTATGATTCAGTCCCCTTCGCCTGCGACAAGCACCACAGACAACAATGCCTCGAACAAGGGGCTGATCCGGACCATTGGCCTTGTGACGGCTATCTTACTTGTGGTGAGCCAGATGATAGGCAGCGGGGTTTTCAAGAAGGTGACGATCATGGCAGCGGGTTTGCCATCACCAACCTATATTATGTTGGCTTGGCTCATTGCTGGTGGAGTTAGCATGGTAGGAGCCCTAACCAACTCAGAGGTTTGTGGGATCATAGCTGATCCTGGTGGCCAGTATGCCTACTTCCGAAAGATGTACGGACGTTTTTTTGCCTTTCTGTTTGGTTGGGCCTCATTTGCCGTCATCCAGTCCGCAACGATAGCGTCAGTGGCCTACGTTTTTGCTCAGTCGGTCAACACTGTGATGCCCCTACCACGGCTGTCGCCAGAAATGGAAAGTTACCTTCTGTTTGGGTTCTTGCCGATCTTCAACAACTTAGGTGTCAAGGGCCTTACAATCATCCTGATCGGTGGCCTGACGACCATCAACATTTTAGGGGTTAAATATGGTAGCAAGGTGTCGGATGTGTTGGCAACGCTGATTGCAATAGCAATCATTTTTATCATCATAACAGCCTTTGGCTCCTCTAAGGGGAGCTGGGATAACATTACACACGATGCAACAGAGTTTAGCACAGGGGCCGGCGCCAATTTCGGGAGCCTGTTTTCTGCCCTATTTCCTGCAATGATGGCCGCCTTTTGGGCATACGAGGGCTGGAACAATATGGGATATCTGGGTGGGGAGATCAAAAAACCAGAGCGTTATATCCCTCTATCTCTAATCATCGGGGTAGGTTTCGTGATGTTGCTATACACAACTGTTAACCTAGCCTACCTATATGTCCTACCAGTGGAGCAGCTGGTTGCGATCAGCAAGGACGAAAATAGTATCGGTGCTGTGGCTGTTATGGAAGCTTTGCTCGGGAATACTGGCGTAATTTTTGTCAGTAGTTTGATTTTGGTAGCTACTTTCAACAGCACCAACGGCGTTATCCTCACGGCCAGCCGCCTGTATTATGCCATGGCGCTCGATAGGTTGTTCTTTAAACAAGCAGCTGTTTGTCACCCAGTTAACAAAACACCAAGCGGCAGTCTAATCCTACAAGCTGTGTGGTCTTCCATTTTGGTCCTGTCGGCTTCGTTTGATATCCTGACGGATATGTTGGTTTTTGCTGCATTCATCTTTTATGGGGCGATGGCTGCTGGGGTATTTATCCTCCGATCATCGATGCCCAATGCCCATCGGCCAGTGCGGGCACTAGGCTATCCGATACTGCCGGCGATTTTCGTTTTGTTCTGTGCAGCCTTGGTCCTGAACACTTTGGTAGTCCAGACCAGCCAATCCTTATGGGGATTAGCCCTAATTGGGTCTGGAGTCCCGTTTTATCTCTATTGGCAATCCATACGTAAACCTGTGGCGGAAGCCTAACAACATCAAATGACAGGCGGACCAACATCAATCACTAGTATCCAGACATTTAGATGGCTAAGGGTAGTCGCTGTAGTCTGGATGTGCTTCTTGCCGATGGTCCTGTTAGCGCAGATGCCAGAGGTAAAACCGCTATTTCTTCCTGACACGACCCCAAAAAAAGGCCAACAAATCAAGACCGATTCGGTCTATGCCGTTCCGAGTGC
>CANHWS010000028.1 GCA_947464365.1 Cytophagaceae bacterium
GCGTCGTATGGCCCGTCTAGCCATGCTTGTACTTTAGATTGAGTGGTGGTGTCCATGTTTTTTAAGGTGAGGTAAGAAAATCAAGTCACTTAGAGCGTATAGCCTCGCTGAAATACGACCAATAGGGATAGAAAGATAATTAGAATCTAAGCAATCACAACTAGCCAACGAATATTGATAAGGAAGATCATTTGGCTTGAGAGAAAGGTAGCGCATTAGTAATTTAATAATCTCTGTAAATTTTATTTTATTCCAATTAACAAAATATGTAATAAAAATATCAGCATCGCGAATAACACATCTAACTACTCGTACCATTTCCTCTTTAAACCGATAACCACAGGTAAACTCTACAATCCGATGAAGATCAGACTTGCAAGCAAGAATTTTAGTTATCACCGTACCAAGTGAAGATTTAGCATTAATCAGTTGCTCTGGCCAACAAGATGTATCCAATAAAACCCAATTGAAACATAGCACAGACATCGCCAGCTTCTTCACAGTTCCTGATTGACTGATTTTGTTGGCAATAGGCTTCATGCTCGCATTAAAAAGCTGGTCCATGATCATAAAGAAATGCTGGATTAGCCTGTGCGTCAGTTTGGCCAAAGGCTGGTTCAGATTTAGGAAGTGCGCTAGACATGATGATACCAGTAGCCAACGATATAAAAGGATGGTAGGCAAATATACGCACTCAAGAAATGCTGACAGTAGAGCGCTTAAACAAAAAAGACAGCCATTTCTGACTGTCCTCTAGACTTAACTGGAGCGAAAGACGGGGTTCGAACCCGCGACCTCGACCTTGGCAAGGTCGCGCTCTACCAACTGAGCTACTTTCGCTTGGTGCCCCAAAGTAAAGTTGCAATACTTTTGGCTTCGTCTGCCAGCGTGTGTCGCTTTTGGGACTGCAAACATAGTATATTGTCAGATACGATGTCAAGTACTTGACCAAAAAAAGTGTGATTTTTTTCTGGTCCCTGCCACCAGAACAACGCCAGGCATAGCTAAATCGCTGTTTTTGAGCACGTTTTGAGGACTCGGACTTCATCAATATCTCCGCACCAACTGCAGGACTTCATTCTGGCTTGCGGAATAACTTGACCTTGATCATCCTGGGCATCTAATTTTGCCCATCAAGGATTTTGCCATCCTGAATAGGCTAGCAAAAAACAAATCCCCCCCCCTAACGAGGTCAGGCTGAAAAAGCCAATACCAGAACCAAGCCAACCTAGATTACGCCTCTGGACCCAGCATTCTTATAAAATCTGGTTACCAATCCGCCACCTTTAGGGATCCTATCGCACTACCAGTAGCTCAAAGGCCTTACCTTTGGCAAAGGATCAATGCAAAGACCTACTCTTATGAACCACTACATCGAACAAATCTATACCAATTGCCTGGCACAGGCGAGCTACTACCTCGAAAGCGAAGGCGAGGTTGCCATAATAGACCCCATCCGGGAGCCAGATTATTATCTGCGGAAGGCAGCTGAACGCGGTGCTACGATAAAATACGTGCTAGAAACACATTTTCATGCTGATTTTGTCAGTGGGCATCAGGAGCTGGCAAGTGCAACTGGTGCTACCATCGTCTATGGACCTGAGGCCGTCAGCCAATATCCAATCCTGAACCTTGCTGATGATGAAAGCATTACCCTAGGTAAGCTCACAATCAAAGCCCTACATACACCAGGTCATACGCCCGAGTCGACTTGTTTTTTGGTTAGCGAACAGGCTGGTAAGTATGTAGCCCTTTTTAGTGGTGACACCCTTTTTGTTGGTGATGTCGGCCGACCTGATTTGCTCGATGGGGTCATCGTCAGCAAAGAGGACCAGCTCAAACGGCTCTACACTAGCCTCGAAAAGATCAAAGCCTTACCGGATGACCTCGTAGTCTATCCTGCCCACGGACCTGGCAGCATGTGTGGCAAGACGATCGGTACCGAAAAACAAACAACTATTGGCCAAGAGAAGGCGAATAACTATGCCCTTCAGCCAATGGATTTCGAGACTTTTTGCAAGACGATCCTAGAAGACCAACTACCAGCACCTCGCTACTTTGTCCAGAACGCCCTTATAAACCGTAAAGGTTACGAACCTCTGGATCAAGTTGTAGAACGTGGCACCCAAGCCCTTTCTGCTGATTCAGTAAAGCAGGCAATAGCCAGTGGTGCTGTGCTACTTGATTGCCGAACTGCCGAAGCGTTCTCTGCCGGATTTATTAAAGGTGCCATCAATGTTGGGCTAAGTGGCCAATTTGCGATTTGGGTCGGCACCCTATGGGATGTAACACAGCCGCTTGTGGTTGTCGCCGCAGAGGGGCAAGCCAAAGAGGCTATTACTAGGTTGGCTCGTGTAGGCTTTGATAGCGTGCTTGGCGTTGTCGGCATGCCGCAAAGCGAATGGAGCCAGCATTTTGAGCTAGATCACATCCCGAACATAAGCCCGGAAGCATTTATTACCCAAGCACAAGGGCATCCCCACCAAGTGTTGGACGTCCGTCGAGTTGCCGAGTATAATAAAGGGCACCTACCGGATGCTATAATATCCCCCTTGCGTGACCTAAGGCAGGGCCTCCTTAGCCTAGACAAAACACAACCTTGGCAAGTCCATTGTGCAGGCGGGTACCGGTCCATGATCGCTGCTTCTATGCTCAAGGCCAATGGCTTTGAGGACGTTAGCAACATTATTGGTGGCTATGGAGCGATTGTTGCTGCCACCAAATCCGCAGCAGAATCTGTCGAAAATCCCGCCTAACTTCACAAGGCTTACTTTTACCTCTGGGTCAGCCCAGACTTAATATCGCCACCAGTTTCTCCCCCACCAACATCTTTAGTCAGATGAAAGAAATCAGCACTACCGAAGCACAACACCTGCTCGAAAACTCCTCGGACCATTACCTACTCGATGTAAGGACCTCCGCTGAGTATCAGGAAGGCCATCTAGAAGGAACTTACCATATCGATATCTACGCCCCAGGATTCGAGGGTAGAGTCAAAGAGCTTCCAAAGGATAAACCATGGCTTGTGTATTGCCGATCTGGAGGCAGAAGCGCCACAGCCTGCCAAGTGATGGAGCCTTTAGGTTTTGACGCCACCAATGTTACAGGTGGTATCACAGCATGGCGTGGCAAAGTCGTCTAGCCATTCCGCCTATTAAGGTAAATCCGACCAAATTAGCACCCGACCAAACTTCCCCCGTCATTTATGAAGAGATTCACGCAGTACTTAATGGCCACAACCATGGCCTTATTATTGGTTATCCAGGCCTGTAACAAAGCCGATGGACAAGCCGTCACACGTGTTGAGGCTGCATATGCAAAGGACCTACTTGCTAAGAACCCCAACATTCAGGTTCTAGACGTCAGGACTCCTGGCGAAGTAGCAAAGGGCCTTATTGCCGGAGCTGTGGTTTATGACTATAATGACAATAAGCTCCCTCTTGCCATCGCATCCCTAGACAAAACCAAACCTGTGCTGGTTTATTGTCTAGGTGGAGGCCGTAGTGCAAGTGCTGCCTCAGACCTCAAAAAGGCAGGATTCAGTACCGTTTATGACCTCAAGGGAGGAATATTGGCTTGGCAGGCTGCTGGCTTGCCACTTACAAGTACTGGTGCAGCTTCTCCTACCGCGGGTGCTGGTAATGCCTCAAAAGACCTCGAAGATTTACTGGCTGCAAAAAAGAACGTGCTAGTGGACTTCTATGCTCCTTGGTGTGGACCATGCAAAAAGATGGCCCCAACCCTCGAGGCACTTGCCAAAGCCAACCCTGATATCAAAATTCTGAAAGTGAACGTAGATGATAATCAGGAACTGGCCAAGCTCTATGGCATTGAGGAAATCCCGACACTGATTAGCTTCAAAGACGGCAAGGTAGCCATGCGTTCTATAGGCCTCCAGTCCGAACAAGCAATTACAAAGCTCATCACTGACCTCAAGTAGAGCAATTATAAGCTAGACACTTTCAAACCTCGATGCCCCAAATTGTTATGTTACCACGCCGCATTATCGTTTTTGGCATGGGCCTTGGCAGCCTAGCTGGCCTTGCCTACTGGTACTTTGTAGGCTGCGCCAGCGGCACCTGCCTGATAACTAGCAATTGGTACACCAGTATGGGATACGGCATCCTGATGGGTGGCCTTGCTGCTAGCATCTACCAACCCAAGCAATCATCATGAGTAATTTCAAGGACTTGATCGATGGCGAAACACCAGTCTTGGTTGACTTTTTTGCCACTTGGTGCGGGCCATGCAAAGCAATGGCACCCGAGCTCGACAAACTTGCAAAAACCATGTCAACAGACCTCAAAGTTATCAAGGTCGATGTGGATCGGAACCAAAGCGCAGCTTCTAAATACCAGATCAGAAGCGTCCCGACACTAATCCTGTTTGCAAAGGGTAAAATCTTATGGCGGATCAGCGGGACCAAATCCGCGGCCGAGCTCAGCCGAATGATCAAGGAGGCCGTGGCTAAATCCAACTAGAAACCTCTGCTTTTTGATCAAAACATTACGCCTAATATCTACCGATGTCAAGCCTTCCCTTTGCTCACGGGCCAATCACTTCCTCATCCTTAAGGTGCTAACCTAGTCTTACAAAAACACAAAAAGCGGCGATTTAACCTCGTAATCTGAACATTTCCCTCCAATAATTGACCGCAACTAGGCATAATCTGGTAGAGTCGTGAGTTGGGTTGGCAGATTTTTTTGCTAAAAAATTTTACATTTTGCGGCATTTCCTTACATTTGACATTAGAAGTTCGTCAAAATCTTTTCCGACGAGCTTCACTATTACTTCGACTGACAACTTATTTTGCTTCTGTTCGTCAACCAAAATAGAACCCAGTCCCAGCATCAGAGCTACTCAGATACATGTCGGCAACAGACAAGAAGTTAGTGTTACTGGTGGATGATGAAGTAGCCATGGTGTGGCTCCTTACCAATTATCTACGAGACAATTTTGACCTGATTACCAAAACGGATGGCGTAGAGGCCCTCCAATGGTTACAGGGTGGCAATATACCAGACATCATCGTCTCGGATATTAACATGCCAAACCTGAACGGCTACCAATTGCTAGAGCGACTCAAGGCCAATACTACTTGGGCCGAAATCCCAGTAATTGTCCTGTCAGCCAACGAAAAAACCTCAGAAAAAATAAAATGTTTTCAGCTGGGTGCCAGCGACTACCTAGTCAAGCCCTTCAACCCTGTGGAGCTCAAGGCACGTATGTGCATCACCCTAGGTCTTCCTCATCTGCTCTAAAGAAAGCAATCCGTCTCCCGCTATCTCCTAACCTCCTCAAACAATCCTAGGAAACCAAAAGGAACCAAAAGCTTTTACTATCGACCAATTGCCTTTACATTAGGCCTATCTGACAACAACCTAGGCATTTTCTGATCACCAATGGCCGCAAAACCTAGCGACAAAACTTCGAAGCAAGCCACAAGCGCAGGTCATCCTACAGAGAAAGCGACCTTACAGCAAGTCGAGGCTGCCCTGCTCGAAAAAATGCGGGCTAGGGGTGTGCCATTCTGGAAACGCACCATCGACATCATTGGGTCAGGTTTTGCAATTATTTTATTGTCGCCAGTACTTGCTGTAATTGCTTTGTTGCTTAAGCTAGAGTACCCCACGGCAGCCATTTTTTACTCTGCCAATCGCGTCGGACAGAACTACCGCATATTCCCGCTCTTTAAGTTCCGGTCTATGGTGCCAAATGCTGACGGGCTTATCGACAAGTTAGGGCACCTCAATATGTACCAAGGTGCTACCCAACCTCAGAACCTTTGCCAAGATTGCCTCCGGACTGGCAAAACCTGCAACGGCGAAAAGCTATTTTACGACAAAAAAATCGTCTGCGAGAACCTCTTTATCGAGCATAAAGGTTCCAAACAGGCATTCTTCAAAATCAAACGCGACCCAAGGATCACCCCTCTTGGTAACTTTATCCGGAACACCAGCCTGGACGAGTTGCCACAGTTGTTCAACATCTTGCGTGGCGATATGTCTATTGTTGGCAACAGACCCCTTCCACTTAGCGAAGCCGAAAAACTAACCACAGACCGTAGCATCAAACGCTTTTTAGCACCTGCCGGCCTCACTGGCTTATGGCAAGTGACCAAAAGAGGTCAGTCAAACGTCACCGAACAAGAGCGTGTTGACCTTGACAACGAGTACGCCGAAAACTTCTCTTTCATGCTTGACATGAAGATCATTTTTCTCACCATCCCGGCCATGTTGCAGAGCGAGTCTCAATAGCAACAGATGCCATATCCCGATCCTTACCTACCGTGCCAATGTCATTTGTCAATTACTCCCACTACCGCGAGCCAGAGGACTTTAGGCGCTTGGTTTTTTTTCAGGATACCCTCATCAAGCGTTTTGGCGGTACAAATGCGCGGGTGCTGGATCTTGGCTGTGGCAACGGCAATGTCAGTCTGCAGCTTGCTGGGGTAGGTTTTAAAGTACTAGGAGTAGATCTAAGCCCAGAAACCATCGCAATAGCACAAGCGCGCAATGTCTTTAGTGAAAATCTGGAGTTCAGGGTCCTGCCCGCTGAGGAGATCGAAACACTTGAGCCCTTTGATGCCGTCATTTGCAGTGAGGTATTAGAGCATCTTTACGACCCAGCTTCAGTAATGCGTGTCATCAACAAGTTGCTAAAGCCAGATGGTGTGGTGTGTGTCTCAGTACCAAATGGTTGGGGCCCGCGCGAACTCCTAGTGACCCGCCCACAACAGATTATCCTCAAAAGCCCGATCAAAAAGCTGTATTTGGGCATCAAGTCCTTGTTTGGCTACAAGGGTGTCACAGGCCAAAGCGCCAGTGGAGACCTCACGCACGTTCAGTATTTCACCAAAACTGCATTAGTCAGGTTAGGACGTGATGCTGGTTTCAAGATGTTGAAGTTCGGCAAAGTCGCTTTTATCGCCAAGGTTTTCCCCTTGTCGCTCATCTTTAGGTCGCGGCTACGGCTTCAGTGGTGGGACTGTGTTTTGGCCACCAAGTTGCCTCACTATTTTGCCTCTGGATTCACGATGTCCTTCGTTAAAGATAAGTAGTGATCCTCTGCACGGCTAGCCCATACCCTATGACCAAAATATGCTAAAGAATGCCATTTGACGACCAAATATCATGGATTTTGCTATCTGCAAGCCTAGTGGTTGGTGCATTCTTGTGGCTACATCCTTTGGCTAGCTTGGTTTTTGGCATTCGCCGACCAGTGGAACCGATTAAACCCATCGCTACTGGGCCAGAAGCAAAAATCCGCCAATCAGCAAAGTTTGGCATCATCATCACCGCCTGGAAGTCTGGTGCATTGGTCCCACCCTTGGTGCGATCGTTGTTGGCTCAAACCCACAAGGAATACCACATCTTCGTTGTGGCCGATCAATGTGTTATAGACTCCGAGATCAGTGCCCACGCTGGTATTAGTGTTCTTTACCCATCCACTGCCCTCAACAGCAAAACTAGGGCTATTGACCTAGCACTGGACCACATGGCTGACCAGTTTAATGCTGCTGTCATCTTCGACCCAGACAATCTGGCCTCGCCACATTTTCTTGCAGAGGCCAATAAACTTTGGCAGCTTGGCTTCGATGTCATCCAAGGCAAACGCGTTGCCAAAAATGCTCAGAACCAAATCGCCCAACTGGACGGAATGGGAGAGGCCTACTACAACTTTGTCAATCGCAGAGTACCATTTCTCCTAGGTGGGTCTTCCGCCGTAAGTGGGTCAGGTATGATTCTATCGGTTGATCTCTACAGAGAGATTTTGGCAGAAAAGGTATTTCAGACAGACAAGATTATCCCCGCCGAAGACAAGCTACTGCAGGTCAAAGCAATAATGCTTGGCCATAGGATCGCGTTTGCCGAGCGGGCCTTGGTCTACGACGAAAAAATCACGGATGGCTCCCAGCTAGAGCGTCAACGAACCCGTTGGCTAGGTAGCTATTTTATCTATCTACCACTTGGGTTTGAGCTGTTGGCCAAGGGCCTTTTTCGTGGTTCTATTCACTGGATGTCCTTTGCGCTTTGGTTTATGTTCCCTCCAGTAGTGGTACTGATATTGTCTGCGTCAATATTGACATTGCTTGGCTTGGCGACTGCGCATTATGCCATTGCCCTAGGCTTGATTATCTCGGTTGTAGCCTTCTTGACCAATTATCGTTTTGCAGTCAGCCAGATGGCGCCTAACATCCAGATGAGCCATGCCATTCGGCGCCTGCCCCATTTTGTGGGTCGGTTGTTGCGTGCCCTTCTCAGGATCAAAGAAACCAAAAAGGATTTCTTGGCCACCAGCAATACCCATGTGCTGGACATCCATGACCTAGATAATCAAGCCATATTATCCGATTCGCCAAACCAAGAGCGATCCTAGAGTCGTGCCGCTGATATAACCGTACCACCTACAGGAACACAAATCCAATGCCCACATCGCCAATACATATCTTACATGCCATCCGCCAGACAACCTTTGGTGGAGGTGAGATGTATGTGGCCAACTTGGTCCGCGCTTTGCGGCAGATGGGTGTCCTGAATACCATCCTGACATTTCAGGATGGAGCGATCGGGCAACAACTCCGAGACGAAGGTTTTGAGGTGATCCACTACCCTACCACCTCCCCCTTCGATGTCAAGACTATCCGGATGGTAGCAAAACTCTTGGCCGATCGCAAGACCTTTAGTTTGGTCCACGCTCATGGCACTCGTGCTGCCAGCAATGTGCTATTACCAGCCAAGTGGGCCCATTTACCAAGCATCTATACTGTCCATGGCTGGTCCATGCACCCAGGCCTAGGTGCCGCACAACGTTTTGTAAGGCGCCAGATCGAGTCCTGGATATGCAAACTGGCCACCAAGGTGGTTTGTGTAGGTCAACAAGATGCAATTTTTGGTGCCCAAACACTCAATATCCCAAAGCCAGATGTCATCGTCAACGGCATCCCAGTAGCTGAATTTGCCGCCATACCACCGCTTCAGGTCCATCGGCACAAAGTTACCTTCGGCTTTGTGGGGCGCATGACCTATCAAAAATACCCCGAACTATTGGCTCAAGCCTTTAGCCAGATTAGTGCTGCATATCCCGAAGCCCGTTTAGTTTTTGTCGGTGGTGGTGAGCTAGAGCCCGCAGTCAAAGAGCTACTTAAGACCGAAATTGCAAATGGCCAAGCAGAGCTTCGTGCCTTCAGCCAGGATGTGCCTTCTCAGCTTGCCTCTATCGATTGTTTAGTCCTACCCTCTCGTTGGGAAGGTTTGTCTTTGTCCTTGATCGAGGGTATGGTGGCAGGCCGATATTGCATCGCGAGTGACATCCTTAACAATGCAGAGGTCATTACAGATGGTGTTACAGGAACCCTAGTCTCAATCAATGAGGTCCACCCCCTAACAGAGGCCATGCGTTTGGTCCTTCTGGATCCAGAAAGGACTAACCAAATTGCAAGTGCAGCACGAGTTTACGGCCTCCAACACCATGACTTTGCGTCCGTCGCACAAGAAAACAAGGACTTGTATCACCGATTGCTAGGCCTTTAGATCCCATCAGCACGAAGTACATTTCCACAAAGACCTATATCCCCCAATGCCTAATAACAAACTACTTGCATCCGGACTGTACTCGCTGGTCCAGAATGTACTAGGGCTTATGTTTGGCTTTGGAGGCTTCATTTTGTTGGCTCGGCTGTTACCGAAAGATGTGTTTGGGACTTGGGCCCTGTTCATGACAACCATCAGCCTGATCGAGGTGGCCCGTAACGGACTGGTCCAGAATGCCAAGATCAAGTTCCTGAAGGCACACCCTGAGCAAGAAGGAGACATCATGCGGGCTAGTCTGACGATCAATATCGGGATTAGTGTTCTTTCAGCCGTCCTCTTAGGTGTAGGCAGCCAGCTATTTGCCAACTTGCTCAAGTCACCGATCATTGTTGATTTATTCTGGATCTATGGCCTCACTACGCTAACACTAATCCCGTTCAGCCAGATCAATGTCCTGCAGCAATCTAGGCTCAACTTTGGCCCTGTGCTGCTTGCGACTTTGATCAGAGCAGGACTTTTCTTTTCCTACATCGCCTACCATTTTTGGCTTAACTCCCCGCCGGATCTGCATCATTTGGCGGTCGTGCAGCTGATATGTGCGGCGCTGGGTAGCATTTTTGCCATCCTCGGAGTCGGTCGTGATTTTGTCCTTTCATCTACCGTGGATTGGGGCTGGGTACGTCGGTTATTGCATTTCGGGAAGTTTGTTTTTGGCACCAATGTCAGCGCCATTCTATACAGCAGTGTCGATCAGTACCTCTTGGCCGGCCTAACAACCAAGTCAGTTGTGGCTGACTATAACGCTGCCGTCCGGATCAATACACTTGCAGAAGTACCTGTCTCCACAGCCGCCAGCATCCTATACCCGTATAAGGTATCACTCCAACACAAAGGAGACAACGAGGAGGTCAAAACGGTATTTTACAAAGGCGTCGGGGCGATCGTAGGGCTGCTTTTGCCAGTTGTATTGTTGTGCTGGGCCATACCGGGGCCAATAATGTTGCTGATTGCAGGGCCCAAATACCTAGCTGCCGCACCCCTGTTGCCCATCTTGGCATGTTGCGCACTGCTACAGCCCTTCCTGAGGCAATTTGGCACCCAGATGGACTCCTCAGGCCACCCTCACATCAATTTTGGAGTTGCCCTCTCGATGGCCTTCCTAAACTTTGCACTGAATTATTTCTTCATCCTACGATGGGGAGCAATAGGGGCTGCATCAGCCACGCTTACAACACAGTTGGTTTTCTTGCTGATAGCGGCCTGGTTGCTGAATCGTTTTTTTCAGATTAAATTGTTCCGCTCATTCCAGTACCTCTTTGCTGCTTATGAGATCGGACTTCGGCGATTAGGCATCGGATCGAGTCGATCTCAACAACCCCAATAGCGCTGTTACTACAAATTGCCAATATATCTCCCAATCACAACAACCGTCCCCCCGTCTTATGGACAACCCAAACAAAAACATCACAGGCAGAGACTTTATTGTCTTTTCGGTCTTGTCATGGTTTGTCGAGACAGGCAGCAATAGCCGCAACATATCGCTCGAAATTGCCACTAGTGGCAACAGGGTCCTTTACGTCGACCCGCCCTTAGATCGGATTACGGCCTACCGCCAAGCCACTGACCCTAATGTCCAGCGCAAAAAGGAAGTCCTGAAGGGTACCCGCCCTTCCGTCCGGCCCCTGATCGACCGCAAAAACATCTGGCTGATGGACCCAGTCCTTACACTAGAGAGCATCAACTTCTTGCCAGATGGGTGGATCTATGAAAAACTCAACCGCCTCAATGCCAAACGTTTGGCCGCCAATGTGCAGCAAGCAGCCGATGCCCTAGGCTTCAAAAATGCAATCGTACTTGTCGATAGCGATGCTTTGCGTTGCTGTTTCATAAAGGATTACCTCCCTTGCACTACCTATCTTTACTATACCCGCGATTTCCTGCAGGGCGTCCCGTACTGGCAACGTCATGGACGTCGGCTCGAACCTGTCCACATGGCTAAAGCAACAGCGGTGGTTGCCAACTCAGAGTACCTGCGCGAATGGGCAGCCCAGCACACAGACAAGGCATATTACATCGGCCAAGGCTGTAACACTACCCACTTTAACCCAGACAAGGACTGGGAGCTACCCTTTGACCTGCCTGCAGACAATCGGCCCAAAATTATCTATACTGGCTACCTGACCTCCATTAGGCTCGATCTGGACCTTATGATTGGTATGGCAGAGGCTAGGCCAGATTGGGATTGGGTCATGGTCGGGCCCGAAGATGATGCCTTTGCCAGCAGCAAGCTTCACCAACTAGGCAATGTCTTGATGCTAGGCAAGAAGAACATCAATATCGTGCCTGCCTATATCTACCACTCAGACGTCTGCATTAACCCACAGGCCCACAACGAGATCACCAAAGGCAACTATCCACTCAAGATAGATGAGTACCTCGCGATGGGTAAACCTGCCGTGGCCACCCGCACAGAGTTTATGAAAGCCTTCGGAGACCATTGCCTCCTGGCAGATGGGGTGGACGAGTGGATCAGCGTCATCGACCACGCCCTCCAGACCAACACCAAGGAGCAAGCACAACACCGCCGTACATTTGCAATGAGCCATAGCTGGGAAAACAACGTTAAAGAAATTTATGGTGTCATCAATCAAGTAGAGGCAGATGGGACTAATCAATAGGCTAAAGGATCGCTTCAAGACGAGCCCCGCCTTGAAGCGTTGGACGCTATGGGCCCTCATGCCCTCAGGGCAAGCCAAGCCAAGGCTTTGGGTCAAGTGGTTCCTCAACCCCTGTATCCATCACTATGGCCGTGGCAGCACCATCGTCCGCCCTTGCCGACAGGACATTTTGCCGTTCAACAAGTATAGACTAGGAGCCTACAGCACCATCGAGTCCTACTCGACAGTAAACAATGGCGTCGGGGATGTACTTATCGGAGACAATACCCGTATCGGTATCGGGTGCGTTCTGATAGGTCCAGTCACAATCGGTAATGATGTCATCCTTGCCCAGAACATCGTGATCAGTGGGCTGAACCATCAGTATCAAGACTTGACCCTCCCGATATGGCGCCAGCCAGTCGACACGAAGCTAATTGTCATAGAAGATGAGGCCTGGATCGGGGCCAATGCAGTCATTACCGCAGGGGTCCAAATTGGCAAACATAGCATCGTTGCGGCAGGCAGTGTGGTAACTAGGGATGTAGCTTCTTACACGATTGTGGCCGGAAACCCAGCAAAACCAATCAAAAAATACAGTTCCCTTACAGGTACTTGGGACCGAATTAAACAGGGTTAATCTTGTCAAAAAGCATCTTTGTCGTCATTATTAGCCATTTAGACGTATTTGGTATCGATTATTGGCGCAAAAAAAGTTAAATTTGATACATAATCTTACACGATGAACAAGCACGTAACATCTAAGCCATTTAGCAGCCAGGCGCTTAAGCGTGGCCGCGAGGGTCTAGCTAGGGTCGTGACGATGGCATTGGTTACCTTTATCTTGGTATATGTTTTCCTTGATATTATCTTTGGTAAGTAGCCTAGGCCAACTACCAGGAAAGCACGAAAAATCCCTTAGTACCCATCTCGATTGACCAACCCCAAATGCATAGTCCGGACGTATCTGTTATCATCGTAAACTGGAACACAGCTAACCTGCTGCGTGCCTGCTTACGGTCGATCCAGACCGAGATGAGAGCATTCGTGGCCGAAGTGATCGTGGTTGACAATGACAGCGCCGATGGCTCGGCCCAGATGGTAGCCACCGAGTTCCCAGAAGTAATTTTGATCGCCAATGCCCAAAATCTAGGTTTTGCAAAGGCAAATAATCAAGGTCTTGAGGTCGGTACTGGCCGTTATATGCTCTTGCTAAACCCCGATACAGTTGTATTGGATACTGCCATCGACAAAATGATTGCCTTTGCAGACAGCAAACCAGCAGCTCAACTTGGCATCGTCACCTCACGTCTGCTCAATGATGACCGGACGCTGCAACGTTCTGTTCATAAATTCTACAGTTTCGGCAGGTCCTTCCTCGAAAACAGGTTCTTTACTGATTTGGCCTCTAAGTTTGGCATCTTCGGCAAGTTCCAGAGCAACAGTTGGGCACACGACACCACAAAGGTGATCGACTGGGCCTATGGTGCCGTAATGCTTTTCAGCCGTGATTTCCTAGACTCTGTTGGCAAACTCGACGAGCGTTTCTACATCTATGCCGAGGAGATGGACTACTTCATGCGTGCCCAAAAGGCTGGCCGTGATAGCTGGTTCTGCTCCGAGGCCAACATTGTCCATATCGGCCGCGCTAGCACACGTCAGCGTAAGGCCGCCATGTTTATCCAGAACTACAAGAGTTTCTATATCTTTTTGCTCAAGCACTATGGCCTGACCGACTATTGGTTGTACCGCCTGCGTGCAAGTATCTACCTTGTGCTTTGGTATTGTAGGTTCATGCCGTTCTCTGACCAAGAGAGCAAGGCCAACAAACAAGTCTATGCCGAGACCCTTAAATGGCACCTCAGCCCAGACAGTTTTAATCTCCTACAGGCCGTTTAGCCCAAAAGCACCAAGATCCAATGGACACGTTTAATCTCAAAATACAGGAACTCAAGGCAGATTCATTTCTGGCCCGTCAGTTTCATGCCCTAAAGGAGAATCGGTTCAGTACGCCTTTCGGTATCCTCATCATGCTCGTCATGTGCAGCTGCATGGGGTATGGCATGGTCATGGCGGGATACAAGATCGGCATCACGATCGTGGTGAGCTTGATCGGTTTACCATTTTTTATGGCTGCCGTCGTTAACCAGAAGGCGGGGCTGTTCATGATCTTTGGCCTGTCCTTTTTCGTCCTTGGCATCAAACGATTTGTAGGCGAAGCCCCTGTTGGCCTTGCTATGGACATCATGATCGCTGGTACGTTTGTGGGTCTGCTAGCAAGGCAGATCAACCAACGGGCAAGCTGGAAATTTATGCACAACCCAGTGGCCTACATGGTTGGCATCTGGATTTTGATGATTTTCATCCAGCTTTTTAATCCCGTAGCTGCTAGTAGGTTGGCTTGGGTCTATACCGTCCGGTCAACGGCTGGCTTCATGGTGATGTACTATGTGACACTTTATGCAGTCGACAACGTCAAGTACATAACCAACCTGATGAAATTATGGGTCGTTTTGGCCATCTTGGTTATGCTTTACGGCTTCAAACAGGAGTATGTCGGCTTCTTCCAGTTCGAGACCGATTGGATCATGAGCGACTCCGAACGTTACGGTCTGCTATACATCATGGGGCGTTTTCGGAAGTTTAGTTTCCTGTCTGACCCAATGATCTATGGCGTCTTCATGGCCCTCACCAGTGTCGTTTGTTTGATTTTGGCCTCTGGCCCTTATCGTGCATCCTATCGCATTGGTCTGATCCTTTTGTCCATCCTGATGGCAACAGCCATGATCCACTCGGGTACCCGGGCTGCCTATATAGCCTTCCCGGTCGGGATTGCCTTCTTCAGTACCATAACCCTCAAGCGTAACATCATAGCACTAGCGGTGGCAGTCTTTGCGATAGGCTTTGTCTTGGCCAAAATGCCAACGGGTGGCAACCTCAACCTTATACGGTTCCAAACAGCCTTCCGCCCAGAGGAAGATGAAAGCTATAAAGTCCGCGAAGCAAACAAAGCTTTTGTTAAGCCCTTTATCCAAAGCCTGCCGTTTGGTGCTGGCCTAGGATCAACAGGTTATTGGGGCAAACGTTTTAGCCAAGGCGCTCCTTTGGCAGACTTCCCACCTGATAGCGGCTTTGTCCGTGTTGCTGTAGAGCAAGGCTATGTAAGCCTATTTGTGTACCTCTTGCTGTTTTTTGTTACCTTCAATAACGGTGTCAAAAATCATTACAAGATCCAGGACCCTAAGCTCCAGAATTTCAGTATGGCACTGCTTGCTGGTTTGTTGATCCTGACCGTAGCAAACTTCCCACAAGAAGCTATCGGACAGATTCCGAACAACCTGATTTTCTTCGTGATGCTTGCAATGAGTACTAAGCTATACGAGCTGGATCAGAAGAAACAGTTCACCGATACCTCCTCGCCATCCAAGAATCTCAATCCATACCACTCAGGGTCCATCGGAATGAGTAGAGCCTTCACCAACCAAAACTCGGTACCACTGACATAACCTGAATATTCCCTCTTTAGTAGTAGTTACCCATTGCCTGAGTCCTCCTAGCCAAACGCTGAACCAACATTGTTAGACAATCAACAAGAAAGGCTAGGCCCCAAATACAGACCTATGAAAAACATATTATTAACCATCCTAGTCCTCGTCAGTAGCGTTGCGCTGTCAATTGCTCAGCCACGGAGCAGCAGTAGCAGCAGCTCCTCGTCTTCAGCACCACAGCCAACCCCAGTGCGTCGTCCGATCGGTACTGTGCAGCCAGAAACTGTTTACGTGGAACGCCCTGCATCACAAGGCCGCATTCAGCCCGAAACTGTTTATGTAGAGCGTCCGCCGGTACAACAATCAGCCCCGAGGCCAGCTACCAGGGTTCAGCCCGAAACGGTATATGTCGAGCGTCCACCGGCAAACCGCATCCAGCCCGAAACCATTTATGTTGATCCGCCAACCAAACAAAAGGCCGGCTCTGCCAAGACAAATGCTGACCGTACAGATCGTGGTACCAAAAATGCACGTGCGACAAGCTACGAGGACAGCAGCGCAACCTACTCGGCCAACTATAATGTACCTACAACAGACTATCGTCGTTTGATCATGCCAGAGGACTCATTCCCTGCTGACTTTGAGGAACGTTTAGTCCAAACCGCATGGAAAAACCTACCAATTAACCGTGGCCTTGAAGCAAAGCTTAAACAGACGCAAGAGTATCACCTCCAGACACGCAGATCTTGGTTCACGGATATCGTGTTCTTTGCCCAAACCAACTTTACTGACTATGGCAACGGTGCTGGTGCACGCCCAACGATCAGTGCCGCCCCAAGTGGCCTTGGTGCTGGTCTGTCTTTCAACCTTGGGCAGTTTGTCAACTACGGCAGCCGTGTAAGGAATAGCCGTGAGGGCACCAACATTGCTCAGGCAGATCTCAACTACCAAAAACACTTCATGAGGTCCGAGACCATTAAACGGTATCAGAGCTTCTTGATGTATAAAAACCTGACCAAGAGCGAGACCGAACTAGCTAACGAGCAGGAGATGACCCTCAAAGTCATGAAGCTCAACTTCGAGACAGGCCAAGTTGCGGTCGAGGAATTTGCTAAAATCCAGAAGGCCTATGCTGATGCAGCCCAACTCGTGATTACCAGCCGCCACAATATGTTTATGGCCAAGGCTTATCTCGAGGAGTGGATCGGTGTCAAACTCGAAGAAGTTAAATAACACCACCTTCGTCAATCGCCTTCCAGTACAGATTTAATATTTAGGTTACGCTTGTAAGTATTGTCGCTTGTTTCGACCATAAAGTAGATCTTCAACATCCATCTTTGTGAGTGCTAACTCAACTTAGCCAACCGAGCGCATTATCATTTCTAGCCAACCTAATCTATTACCAGTTAGGCCCAGATAGGGTCAGTTGATATACAAATCGACCAATCGGGCCAACTCCAAACCAACGAACAAGCGCTCTCAACTAACTTTACCATGGAACTATCGTATTATTTCAACATCCTCTGGCGGAGGAAATGGTTACTGCTCGGCATCCCGCTAGTAGTGATGCTGATCGTCTTCTTGGTAGTTGCTAGCCTGCCCAAAACCTATAAGGCGCGCGCCATTATGGCTACTGGCATCACCGAGCAAAGCGAAGGCAACCCACTTGGGGGCTACGTTTATATGCAGCCATTTGAGGTAAACACCAAGTTTGCTAACCTTATGGAGCTCATTAAGTCCCAGCCTCTGAGCACCGCTGTAGGCTACGAGCTACTCCTGCATGACCTCGAGAACAAAAGCAAAGCCTTCCGGACACCGTCCAAAGAGCTTGCTGTGGACGAAGGTGGCATGATTGCCCTACTACGTCGCAAACTCCAGGCCGAGAACATTTTGTCTGCCAATGCTAGCACCGAGGATTTACTCTATCGTTTGCTGCGTTCGTACGGGTATGATGCCGAGTCCATCAACCGTGCAACGTCAGTCACGCGTGTGCCCGAGTCTGACTACATGAAAATCGAGTTTGGCAGCGAAAACCCACAGCTTTCTGCTTTCGCCGTCAACAGAGCCTGCGAGATCCTGATGACAATCCGGAACCAAGTTAGCCTCAGCAACAACAACAACTTGTTAGAGTACCTACGTCGATTGGCTGAGCGTAAACGCCTTGAGATGGAAGCCAAAGTCGAAGAGCTCAAGAACTACAAGATGCGTAACCGCGTCATTAACCTCTACGAGCAAACCAAAGCCTTGGTTGATCAGCAAAAAGACATTGAGATCGCACGTGAGCAAGAGCGCAAAAACCTCTACGGCCTCAAAAATAACATTAAGGAAATTGAAGGGCGGTTTGCGCCCCGCAAGCGTCAGTATCTAGAGGCTCTATCTGGAGATTTCAACCGCCGGATGGAAGAGTATCGCCGTCGCATTGCCGAAAATCAAGACAAATTTGTCGAGAGCAACATGCGGGACTCTGTCTATCTGCGCAATGCCGAAAGGATCCGTGCTGAATTTGATGACCTAGTAAAAACCAATCATGAGGCCTTCTTGCTCAACCCAAACACCACCAAACAAAACTTGGTGGACCGTCAGCTAAATGCCGAGTTTGACCTCGAGATTGCCAAAAACGCTACCTCCTCTCTCGATGCAGAAAGCAACCGGATCGAGAACAAGATCAATAGCTACACTCCGCACGAGGCAACGATCAACAAACTAGAGCGTGAGATCGAGACCAACATGCAGGCTTACTTGGTTATCCTGAACAAACTCAATGACCTACAGTTCGGCTCTTTGAACTTCTATAAAGCACTCAAAACGATCGAGAAAGGTGTTGCGCCAGAGCGACCAGAAACCAACCGTATCTGGCTATTTGTGGCCATTGCTGGTTTTGCTGCCTTCTTGTTGGTGGCCCTGATCATCCTCGCTGTTGACTATTTTGATGATAGCGTCCGGAACGTAACCGGGTTCGAGCGTGAAACTGGTGTCCGCCCTGTGGCTGGCCTTAATATGATCCCGAGCGGTTCATTTGATCTTGGTCGTGTTTTCCGCGAAGAGCAAGCCGATGGTTCGCTCGAGATGTTCAAGAATCAGGTGCGCTCACTCCGCACCCAGATAGAACAAGACCCTGACAGCAAAGTCTACGTCCTGACTGATTTCAGCGGACAGGCTGGAAAAACTACCGTGGCCGTCTCATTGGCATACGCCCTAGGCCTCACTGGCAAAAGGGTCCTGCTTGCAGATGCCAACTTCCGTAACAACGAGCTAACCCGCTTGTTCCAAGCCCCAGAGCTGATCAACAACGGTATGAACAGCCTTGTCTTGCCCAACAATACGACTGAGGTCACGAAGCGTATTGATGTTGCTGGTACAGGCCGTAGCAGCATGACCCCAAGCGAAATTATGCCGGATTATGCCTGGAGGAGCCTCTTCGACCGTTGGAGAAGGGATTACGATTACATCATCGTCGAGTGTCGCAGCCTACTACAGTACAATGACACCGAAGAGCTGATGCCGTATGCCGATAAAGTCATTGCGGTGTACCCAAGCTACTCAGTCATCAGCAAAGCCGACCTGCGCAACATCGAGAACCTGCAAGAGTACGGCGCCAAGTTCGGCGGTGTCGTCCTGAACCAAATCCGGAACGACAACATGGGTGACATCGTGGGTGACGTTAGTCGCTATAGCAACAACGGTGGTGCTCCATGGTATAGCCGCGTGTTCCAGAGCCGTAAAAACAATGGCAATTCCCAGAACTTTGACTACCACGAAGGCCGCAATGGCAGCCACCGTGTGGATCCCAAACCAAATAGCACTGGCACCACGTTTAACTTCAACGGGAATAATGACTAGGTCAATAGTCTAAACCTCGATCTCAATATTGCCAAAAGGCCCTTCAGTGATTTACTGAGGGGCCTTCTTTTTTGCCTTAAAATTTCAATCAAGTCATATTCCACAATCGGTCCAATGGCCTTACAGTATTTCCTATAAAACCATTATCAAAACCAATGACATCTACTTCAGCACCTGAGCTATCGATTGCACCATGGCATCGATATCGCCAGCACCAATCGTGCAGATAACCTCCACTGGATGGTTAGCCAGATAGCCCACCAAACGTTGTTTCGGTAGCAATAGTTTGTTCTGGATCGGGATCAGCTCCAGTAACCGTTCGCTTGTCACCCCAGGGATCGGCTGCTCGCGCGCGGGGTAGATATCTAACAAAATCACCTCGTCAGCAAGGCCTAGGGCTTTTGCAAATCCCATCAAGAAATCGCGGGTGCGGCTATATAGATGCGGTTGGAAGATGGCCGTGACCCGTCTATTTGGGTACATCGCCTTGACCGAACTCAAAAATGCC
>CANHWS010000029.1 GCA_947464365.1 Cytophagaceae bacterium
AGAGCGGGACCCAAAGGTCTTGACATTTTTGATATTGGTCATTTTGGTGTGAGTAGTAGCAAAAACTAGGGAATATATTTGTCATCTAACTATGGACCGCACCTAGTTGGTAACTGTCATATCCTTTAATGATATTATGGATGCCGATAACACATGGATAGCCATTGAGGATAAATTATTTTGAGGGCAAGCTTAGCAATCAGATATCAACTACCAAAATACCAAAAGGCCCCTCCTAGTCAAGACTATTTGGGGCTTTTGGTAATGATTGCCTTAAGGTAGATTGATTACTTGACGACCAAACGCTTGGTATAAACACCATCTGGGGTGTTCACCTGACAGATGTAAAGGCCTGCGTGGAGGGTGCTTAGGTTGATGGCAATTTCATTCCTGCCAGCTGCTTGATAGCCCATGGCTTCTTCGCGAACTAAAGCTCCGTTGCTAGCAATCAGGCGGATGCTGATATCGCCAGCAGTACGCAGGTTGATTGGCAACAAGGCTCGGCCTTGCGCAGGGTTAGGGTAAAGATTGCCAATGGCTACGTATGGCTCGGCACGTGGGCCAGAGGTAACAGTACCTTGTGATTTCAAGATCAAACGGAAAGGAACTTCGATTTCTGACCTGTTGCGGCTTGGTGCCCAAACGCCGGCAGTGATCTCGAAGGCACGGCCACTGGTTGGTACAAGGCTGTCATATACTAGGCCATTCCAGAGGAAACGAGTGGTACGGTTTTGGGTGATGCCCATATAAACACGCCCTGAAGGCACATCGATTGGAGTGGCAAGGGTGCGTTTAATCGCAACATAATAGCTACTAACAGCACCTTGAGTGATCTCGGTACCGATGGTATCAGCTTCTTGGCTAATCGAAGGGTCTGTGCTTGGCTTATCAACTACAAGAGAAGTCAATAGGGAGGCAGAGGTAGGCAAGTTAGGACCGCTATAGAGCGCTACGTTGAAAGGTGCCAATGAATCTGGTACGTTGATTGTCGGGTTGAACCAAGCAGCCTCAGGCCAAGTACTAACGAACTCAACACCAACGATTTTGGCAGGATAAAATGGCAAATCGAAAGATGTACCGCCTGTTGAACCAAGATTAAGCAAGACGTTCGGGTCGTTGTAGTCAAAGCCTACCTTGATTTCGCCACTAGCGTTGCTGTCAACTATTGAGATTTTGCTTAGCTCTTCGTTGTTAATCAACAACTGGTCTCCATTTAGGCGCATTGTTACCTGTGCGAGATAGACACCAGGAGTAAGGCTTGCAGGGAAGGACTTAGGGAAAGTAACAGTGGTATCTTTTCCTTTAGCCAATGGTGCAGGGAAGTTGATGGTGTCCTGAAGGACAATATTGCTCTGAGGGTCCAGCAAATTCAGGAACACGCGGATGCGGTTGGCATGTGCAACTGTACCGGTATTACGGATGTTGGCTGTGATGTTGATCGGTTGACCTTTGTAACCAGCTATGGCAAGGTTTTCTGGGTTATGAATCCAGTTTACAGAGGCATCAACATATCTATAGGTAGATGCACGTGGGTACGTGTACTTCACCGCCAAATTGCTTGCGTTACGGACATTTCTGGTTACATTAAGTCCTAGGCCAGAAAGAGGACCGCTGTTGCCTCCTTTGTTGAACTCGGTGTAGCCAGTGTAAACCGTACCTGAGATTTGTTTGTATTGATAAACGATTGAGCTATCGGCAGCGTCAAGGATAACCTCAAACGTATTGGCACCCGATATCTGGTTAGCAGTGTTAGGGTTCCATTGTGGAACTTGTTCCCATTGGACTATCAACTTTGAACCTTGCACTTCGTAGAACGCCTTGGCATTTGGGGCTGGGCCGCCAGAAGGCTGAGTTACGAAGGTCAAATCAGACAGCAAAGGAGAAAGGACATTGGTACCTTGTGATACAAGTGGCCAGTTTGCAAATCCGTTTGAACCAGAGGCTATCAGCAAACCATTATCGCCCAAACGGATGTAACCATTGGAGCCGACTGTGAAGGTGTTAAACGTGTTCCAATAGTAGGTGAAGTTCGGCATGGCGAACGGGCCCACAAAGTTGTCATCGGCAAGGCCTGTGATCTGGGTTCCGGTTGTGCTGATGTCGATCCAGTTATAGGTTGGGCCTCCAACAGAGTTGCTATTGCGCCAGGTGTAGCCAAAGGCATCAGGACCTCCATTGTTCTGGGCTTGGGCAGTGCCAAAACCCAGCAATACAGCACCTACAGCCAAAAAGCGGAGTAGTTGATTTTTCATGTAAGCTGGTAAAAGTGTAAGGAAAAGGGGGATTAAGTACGACACGGTCATCAGAAACGCACCATTGTTGCTATTTGCTGCAGGACACAATTCTGATTGTGCCAAATTAAGCAAAACAAGAACAATTTAGCAATAGTTAGGACGCAAACACCACATTTGTTTTGGTCAGTATTTGCCTCTGCTGCCTAACTGATAACCTACTGGTGCTTCGCTTTTAGGACTACTCTATAACTGAAGACCAGCAAGCTCGGGCGATGGTTGTATGTTAGGGTCAACTTTTTTGGCAAGCGCCAACCATTTTTTCGCAAGGTCTTGATGTTGGTGCCGCAGTTCGTATTGGGCTCGCCACATAATGGCAATAGAGGCTATGCTGGTAGCTTGTTTGTGGTACATGGTCGGCTGAAGCACTGGCTTATCAAAGAGGCGGTCTAGGTGCGTAGGCCACTGGCTGGGTTTATAGACACCATCAGCCGGCAGAGCCTGGAGGTAAAGTCCCATCGGTACAAGTTCGATATCAGCTGGGATTTTGAGCTCACCCTTCGGCAGCTCGTCCAGGATCATTTCGGGGGTGATATAGACGGCCACTTTCCGGTAATTGGTGGTGGCCAAGCCGCTAATCATCGCACTGTAGCCTGCTTGCAGATTATTGCCATCATAAGGTTTACCTTGCTCAAAGGGTGCAAGGTCAATTTTGAATTTGGTAACCAAAGGACCCAATTCGGTCAGGTATTTTCCTGCCTTCTCTTCGAGGTAGTTCAGGTACCAAATGCGCCGTAGTAGTTCTTTGTCAATGACCATGATGTCAGGACGCATTCCCGCTCCACGTTGGAAATACTGGCTGCTGGCTACCCAATGATCCCATTGTTTGGATAGAATTAGTGCGTTTGGTTTGGCTGGCAGTAGGACATCATGCGCATAGGCGTCAAACAAATAGTCTGAGCTGTAGTCATTTTTCTTGATGCCAAGGATTAGTGTCGTACCCAGACCGAGCCCCAAAAGCCCAACGATGGCATACTTAAATGGTTTTTCGAGGGTCAAAATATAGGCAATTGCCCAGCCTACCATAATGGCTATCGATAGATAGCAAAGCAAAAAATAGCTTTCGATATCATGGATATCATAGTTGATGGCCCAAAGGAGGCAACCCATAAAGGCCAAGCCAATCACGATCGCAACAGTTCTCCCTTTGGCAATCAGCACTACCAACGAAGCTAACAAAACGAGAATGCCTGCAAGACCACCAAAATCTAGCAATGACTTAATAAAGACCTTGAACTGTTTACCTGCAGCCCCTTTGGCAAAGACCCAAGTGCTAAACTGTTGACCAGTGATATGGTACTTGAAACTGGCCCAGTCCCGGATGAATCCCCAATTGGTTAATGGGGCTCGGCTGCTGGCGATGAACAAGTAGCTATAAAGCAACCCAATCAAGACAAAAAACAGGACCAACATAAAGCCTAAAACCCTGAAGCCTTGTACTTTGAATCCCCATGTATTTAAGAAAATATAAACGATGACAGGGGTCAACATAATGGTGCTGACATGGTTTGCGAACGAAAATGCCAAGGCTACTGCAACCAACAACCAAGGTTTTAGCTCCTGTTGTTGCCAGGCCAGCAACAATGCCCACAGCACCAAGCCTAGCATCAGGATATGAAGACCATAGACTTCGATGCTTACTGACTGAAACCAAACCACCCGATGTCCGCCAAAAACTAGTGCACCCATTACCGATGCGGCGTATCCTGACCATGGACTAAGTCTCGGAAATGAGCGACGTATAAGAAGCAAGGCCACTTGGGCCACCATAGCCACTCCTGCGGCTGTGGTAAGGAGGGCAAACCAATTGGCTTGCCTGATGAGTGTCATGCCAAACCAGTCAGCCAATGGTAGCTGCATAAATAGGTAGCCCAAGATGGTGAACAGGGGGTATCCTGTAGCATGGGCCACACCAGGCTCGATGATGGCGGCTGCCAACTCACCTGTGTCTATCATCAAAACGCTTGGTGCAAGCGTTAGGCTATATAACAAAAACAGCAACGCAAAAACTGGGATGCTAGGGTAGCGCAGCAGGAAAGAGGTTGTCACGTATGGAGTAGGCTAGTGGACAGGTGTGCGTAGCTTAAAGGAATCAAAAACTAGTCAACAGTAGGAGTTTTGGGCTTGTACATCCGTTTCTGGATATAGGAGAGAATAAACCTAAAAACGTAAAACAGGACCGCAAAAACCACCGCCTTTTGTGCAATCTTGAACCAGCTAAACAGGCTGAGCTCAAACAACGGCTCGTCTTGCAGGTTGCTAAATACAATGCTGGACTGTTTGGCAGCCATAAACTTGGCTGTACCACGCCCTCCAACAAAGCTGACAGCAATTAGCGTTCCATTTGCCTTGATCCAGTAGGTGCCATCGATGCTGGTGTCATCCGTTCCGTCCTGTCGAAGCGCCTTCAAGACAGTTGTTACACTATCACCGCTAATATCGTCTAGCTCAGCGGACATTTGTTTGAGGGTTAACTTGTCCGGATTAAGGCTGAAAGAAAAGGCGTTTTTACCTTCGTTCTTGAGGTCGATCTGCTGGCAGCGTGCTTGGTGGCAAAGCGTAAACAAGGCCAAGCTTAGTAACAGCAAAATCCCATAATTAGAGGCAGGACGAAGACGAGGCTGTTGGAATGATGTGTTCTGGAAACGAAACATGATTGAAGGCTATGGTCTGTATGACCTCAAAAATAGGGTAGTGACAAATAACAAAAAAGCAGCCATTGCGGGGCTGCTTTTCTGACAATGGGTTATGATCAGAGTTTTGGGATCTGGACTAGGCCTCCTCAAACTTGTTCTCGTTACGTTTACGTTCGCCGGCATCAAGGTAGATTTTGCGCATCCTGATGCTGAGTGGTGTGATCTCGAGGTACTCGTCCTTCTGGATGTACTCAAGGCTCTCTTCGAGGCTGAACTGAATTTTAGGGGCGATTTTGACGTTGTCATCCGTGCCTGAGGCACGCATGTTGGTCAGTTTTTTGCCTTTCTGGATGTTGACTTCAAGGTCGTTTTGGCGGCTGTGCTCACCAATAACTTGGCCCATGTAGACGTCCTCGCCCGGATCGACAAAGAAAACGCCACGGTCTTGCAATTTGTCAATGGCGTAGCCAGTACCAGGTCCTTGTTCCATGCTGATCAACGAGCCGTTAATCCTGCCGGCAATCGGGCCACGGAAAGAAGCATATTCTTTGAACCGGTGGGTCATAACTGCCTCACCACCAGTGGCATTCAGGATTGCAGTCCGGAGGCCAATCAGGCCACGAGACGGAATCTCAAACTCAAGGTGTTGGAGGTCACCTTTAGGTTCCATGATCAAAAGTTCGCCTTTACGTTGGCTTGCAAACTCGATCACTTTGCCGGCACCTTCCTCAGGAACATCAACAACCAGTTGCTCGATTGGCTCATGGCGTTGACCATTTACCTCCTTATAAAGCACCTGTGGCTGACCGACTTGAAGCTCATATCCTTCGCGACGCATGGTCTCGATCAGGACAGAAAGGTGAAGGATACCACGACCGAAGACCAAGAACTTGTCTTCGCTATCAGTTTCCATGATCTTGAGTGCCAAGTTTTTCTCGGTCTCTTTGTACAAACGATCACGCAAGTGACGGCTGGTTACAAACTTACCTTCCTTACCAAAGAATGGCGAGTTGTTGATCGTGAACAACATTGACATTGTTGGCTCATCAATCGCGATGCGGACCAAAGCTTCAGGGTTGTCTCCGTCAGCGATGGTATCGCCAATTTCAAAACCTTCGATACCGGTCACGGCGCAGATATCCCCACTATGAACCTCCGATACTTTTAGACGACCTAGACCCTCGAATACGTTGAGGTCCTTAACGCGCATCTTCTTGAATGTTCCGTCAGCTTTGCAAAGCGAAACAGATTGACCCTCGGTGATGGTGCCACGCAAAACACGACCGATGGCGATACGTCCGACAAAGGCGGAGTAATCCAAAGAGGTGATTTGCATCTGGAGGCTTCCCTCGTTGACAGGTGCTGGTGGAATATGCGCAACAATTGCCTCGAGTAAGGGCTCGATGGTATCAGTTGGTTGTTTGTAGTCAGTTGACATCCAACCACCTTTGCCACTACCATATAAGGTTGCAAAGTCTAGTTGGTGTTCGGTACCACCAAGGTTGAACATGAGGTCAAACACGGCCTCGTGTACTTCGTCTGGGCGACAGTTTGGTTTATCTACTTTGTTGACGACCACGATCGGCTTTAGGCCAAGGGCAAGGGCTTTACCAAGTACAAAACGAGTCTGAGGCATTGGGCCTTCAAACGCATCTACAAGCAGGATAACGCCATCAGCCATCTTGAGCACACGCTCTACCTCACCGCCAAAGTCGGCGTGACCAGGGGTGTCGATGATGTTGATCTTGACGTCTTTGTACCGGACAGAAACGTTCTTGGATACGATGGTGATCCCGCGTTCGCGTTCCAGATCGTTGTTGTCCAAGATGAGTTCTCCTGTTTCCTGATTATCCCTAAATAGTTTGGAATAGTGGATGATTTTGTCAACCAAGGTCGTTTTGCCGTGGTCAACGTGGGCAATGATTGCTACGTTGCGGATCTGCTGCGTCATAAAAAGATACGGAGCCGAGTGCGGATGATTAGGCTATGGGGCTCCGTGTAAACTGGGCGCAAAGTTAGGCAAATCTGCCGGCTTTCGGGCATGGCCTCCCCGAAATGTAATAAATAGATAGCATAAGCACTATCCTCTCAGACTACCATGTTGGGGCCCTTGCCCTCAAAAAGAACCCTCAGGATTGGCCAAAGTGGCCTTATGGCCCTATTAGCTTAGGAGCTACTGGCCTAATATTTGGCCAACTATCGTCGTTATACCCTTACTTTTGTAGGGCAGTCCTGCTATATGATCAAGAAACTAGATAAACTCATCCTGTCGGCATTTATTGGCCCCTTGCTGGTCACGACCTCGGTTTTGGTTTTTATCTTCTTGGTCCAGTTCCTGATCATGAATTTTGATTCGCTGATTGGCAAAAACTTGCCTATCACTGTCTATTTAGAGCTGATCTTTTACCTCAGCCTCCAGATGATCCCGCAGGTTTTGCCGCTTGGTTTTTTGCTGGCAGCCCTGATTACCTATGGCACCTTGGGCGAGTTCAGCGAGCTGACTGCCATTAAGTCTAGCGGTATATCGCTTTTGCGTGTCATTCAGCCCGTCCTTGTGTTGGTTATCGTGCTCTCTGGTGCTGTAATCCTGTTCAGCAATTATGTGCTGCCTAAAACCAATTTGCAGGCATTCTCCTTGCTCTATGACATCAAAACCAAAAAGATGGGCTTTAGCCTTAAGCCAGGCTCATTCTACTATGGACTGCCGGGCTATGCCATCAAGGCAAATGAGGTGGACCCAGACGGCCGTCACCTGAAGGATGTCATCATTTATGACCATAGCGATGGGTCGGCCAACAAGAAAGTAACGGTGGCAGACAGTGGGCAGATGTACACGATCCTTAGCGATCGGTATTTGGTGCTAGAGCTATATAGTGGTACCAATTATAGTGAGGTAGCAGAGCAAGGTGGCCTAGGGCAGGAGTTCGTCCGGAACAAGTACAGTAAAAGTAAAATTGTATTTAGCCTTAGCAGCTTTGATCTTAGCCGAACCCGACAAGAGCTATTTTCGGGGCACAAGTTCATGCGCAACATCGGCCAGCTTGGGCACGACATCGATAGCATGCAGAGGGTCAAGACCGAGGCTATTGACAATTTTAGGTCCAATCTTTTGGCCTACTATAACTACATCAGCAAACCCATCAAAACCGCCGATGTTGGCAGAAAGCCTAGTACGGCAATATTGAAGATGGTCGAGAAACAGGATGCTGGCAATGCCGACGATCGGAAGTACTTCCTGTATATCGCGACAAACCAAGCCCGTAACATCAAGAGCTTCAGTGCGGGTTTTGCAGAGCACTATAAGGAGCTGAGCCGAATGTCTAACGAGTACCGCATCGAGATGCAGAAAAAGTTCACCTTAGCGGTGGCCTGTATGGTCTTGTTCTTGATCGGGGCACCTGTCGGCAGCATCATCCGGAAGGGAGGTCTTGGCGTTCCTGTCTTGGTCGGGATCGTTTTCTTTATCCTATACTACATCCTGTCCATCGTGGGCGAGAAGTGGGCCAAGGAGGGTGTAGTAGATGTTTATCTAGGCCTTTGGGCTTCCAATGTGATTTTGTTGGGCGTTGCTTTGTTTTTCTTGCAGCAAGCCCGCCGAGATGCAAGCCTATTTGATCTAGACTTTTATAGCTCCTTCATCAGTAAGGTCAAAGGTCTGTTTGGGCCTAAAGCCGTCGTTGCCAAAGCACCTAACGAAGCAAGCGATAACGAAACAAACCCTCAAAATGGTGGCCTTTAGCGCATAGTAATGGGTTACTATAAGCCCCCAAAAGCCTATGTCGGCAACGGATTAGGCGAATGCACCCCAAAGTTGCCGAGTTTACGAATTCTCAGTTTACGGTAGTTTCGTTGCCAATTTCGCAATTTGGATAACCAACTGTAGAATTTCTTGCTTGGCCTAAGCTCGAGGTCAGGCCTCAAATAAAATTTGTGTTATAGAATAGGCAGAAAGCCAATAGCATTATTGAAAATTTGGCAAAGTTCACTAGCTTTGGCAGGTCTTGAGCTCTTGAGGTCAGGGCAAAAAAAAACAGCTTGAACGAAAGTCGATCAAACTGTTAAACTACCTATTAATACACCAAATTAACCAAAAAAAGTCTTGGTAGTGAGCTGCTGAGGATTCGAACCTCAGGGAAAATCTCGAGTGGCATACCGCAGGAGATTTGGCCCTTACGCCAAGTACAGTCAAAAAAGGAGGTTGCAGAATCTTTCAGCAAACATCCTTCGTCGAAGCATCATGTGTTTCGACACCACAAAAGTAGGTGTCAGACGGGTAAGTTTAAAATATTATTAGTCTTTTGTCTCAAAATTTACAAACTCTTTAATTACTTGGCATCCGAAATAACAAACTCTCAAAAACTCCGTCCCAGAATGGCCGCCAATTTAGACATTGACAATGTGGACCTCAAAATTCTGTCCTTGCTGATGGAAGATGCTAACATGCCATACACCGAAATCGCAAAGCGAGTGTATGTATCTGGTGGCACCGTCCATGTCAGGATGAAGAAGATGCAGGAGCTTGGCATCGTTACTGGTGCCTCGCTCAAAATAGACCACAGCAAGCTGGGATATGATATTGTTGCCTTTCTGGGTATCTACCTCGAAAAGAGCTCGCAGTATCACGAAGTAGCCGATCAGCTGATCCGGATTCCGGAGATCGTTTCTGTCCACTACACTACAGGCATCTACTCGATCTTTGCCAAGATCGTCTGCCGGGATACCAAACACTTGCGTAACGTCTTGCATGACAAGATCCAGAACGTTAAGGGCATCCAGCGGACCGAGACCTTCATCTCTCTCGAGGAAAGCGTAGAGCGCTCTGTGAAGTTGGAAATCTAAACTAGGGTAGGCACTGACCGTGGCCTTGCCTAGGTGACCTATCCTTGTCTCAAATCCTGCAAAAGGAGGCCTCATAATCAGACATGAGGCCTTTTTGCGTTTCTTGAAGATGCTGCTAGCTGCCACTATTTATGTGAACTTGAACAGTAATCATCAAAAACAAACACGGCCACCCCAATAGGGTAGCCGTGTTGTCAAATCAGGTTAGGATGGATCCAGCTTATGGCATCCCGAAGCCAAAGAAATAGCGACCAGGGTAGTCAGGGTATTGACCTTCAACCAAAACTCCTTCTTTTTTGGTTTTAAGGGCATCCTCTAGCTCCTTTACATTGTTGACTGTCTTTTTGTCCAGCTTGGTGATGACGAAACCTTCCTTCATGTCGGTTTCCTTCATGATGATGCCAGGCTTGATCTTCTTGACCTTGACACCTCCAGTTAGGCCCATTTTCTTTAGCTCCTTGGCATCAAGGTCCGCAAACTCAACACCAAGCTGATCGATAGAGCTAGTTGATTTAGGTTTGACGGTTTCGGTACTGCCTTCACGGTTTTTAAGTGTAACGCTGAGGGCGACCTCTTTGCCACCACGTACAACAATGACTGGTACTTTTTCGCCTGGACGGTGACGGCCAATGGTTTCTTGTAGCTCAGCAACGTCTTTGATGGTTTTGCCATCAGCCTTGACGATTACGTCTAGCTTCTTGATACCTGCAGCTTCAGCAGCGCTATTTTTGTTGACGCTGTCCACAACGACACCTTCGCGGATGTCTAGGTCAAGCTCGTTGGCACGTTTGGCATCTAGGTCCTTAATGCTGATACCTAAGAATCCACGTTGTACCACACCATATTTAATTAGGTCCTCGACAACTTTTTCGGCTAGGCGGCTCGGGATTGCAAAGGCATAGCCAGCGAAGGAGCCCGTCTGGCTTGTGATGGCGGTATTGATACCGACTAGGTCACCATATAGGTTGACCAATGCACCTCCACTATTGCCTGGGTTGACAGCAGCATCAGTCTGGATGAAGCTCTCGAGGGCGGCTTGGTCCTTGATAATCCTGATGTTGCGACCTTTGGCACTAACTACCCCAGCCGTAACTGTGCTGGTCAGGTTAAAGGGGTTGCCTACTGCCAAGACCCATTGGCCAACTTTAGTAGCATCACTATTGCCGAAGGCTAGGTGAGGCAGGTTACTATCTTTAATCTGGAGAACAGCAAGGTCTGTGCTAGGGTCAGTACCTATGACTTTTGCCTTGTAGGAACGATTATCGGACAGGATTACTTCGATCTCTTTGGCATTGTCGATAACGTGGTTGTTGGTGATGATGTAGCCGTCAGCGGACATAATGACGCCACTCCCGCTACTTTCTTGTGGTTGTGCTTGGCGCGGTGGTTCGCCAAAGAAAAACTGGGGACCTTGTGGACCGCCAAATAGATCACCAAACGGATCCTGTCCACCACCGCGGTTGCCTCGTTCCTCCCGCATCGGCGCTCCGTATTGGCTACGGATGTGTACGACGGCTGGAGTTACTTTGCTTGCGACGCTGCTAAAGTCTGGGCCTACTAAGTCTGCCGTGCCGCCTAAGCCTACTGATTTGGTAATTGCAGTGGGGCCTTCGATTGCGCGTTCTAGGGTCACGACTTGTGGACCAATTGGTAAAAGGCTAAAGGCCCCAAGCGTGAGGGCCGAACCAAGCATGGCCGCACCAAGGATCGGTGCTTGCCTTTTGATGAATTTGACAGGTGTTTTCATTGTCATATTGTGGATGAGGATAGCTTTTGTTGAGCCTAGGCCCAGAGGTCAGTCCTTGTAGAATGCTAACGTAGATCTGGGTAAATTCGGTACAACATTAGGACCAGGAAGCGTTGATCTGGAGCTAATAGAGTTGGTTTAACAGTTTGTTAAGGTGGGTTTGAGGAGACCTTAGGGAAAGCAGGTTATTTGGCCCAGTTCTGGACCTCATAGTCAAGCTCAGATAGCCAAATCCCCCCATAATTGGCCAATTAGCAACTGACGTACCAAACCAATTTATCCGTTAGGTGTCCCTTAGATTTGAGCCATCAAAAAGCCCTCAGTCTGCAATCTAGTCGCAATGCTGAGGGCTATCTGGTACAAAATGTCAGTAACTTTGGAGCTGTGAATGGTAATTAGACTGTCAAAATTTCATCGTCAACCAAGAATAACGAGACAAAGATCGTCGCTTACGCCAAAATGGTATGCCCCATTTTGTCGCGTTTGGTCTCTAGGTATTGTTGGTTGTGCGGATTAGGGCTGATCTCGATGCTAACGTTTTCGATGATCTCGAGACCGTAGCCGATCAGTCCGACTCGTTTTTTAGGGTTGTTGCTGATGAGTTTGATCTTGCCAACCCCTAGGTCATGCAGGATCTGGGCCCCAACTCCATAGTCACGTTCGTCCATCTTGAAGCCTAACTCTAGGTTAGCCTGGACGGTATCACGCCCTTGCTCCTGAAGTTTATAGGCCTTGAGTTTGTTCAGCAGGCCAATGCCACGACCTTCTTGGTTCATATACAAGACAACGCCTTTACCAGCCTGATGGACCATTTGCATGGCCTGATGGAGCTGTCCGCCACAGTCGCAACGGCATGAGCCAAAGATGTCTCCTGTTACGCAGCTACTATGAACCCTGACTAAGATGGCTTCATTGGGCTCCCAGCTTCCTTTAATGAGTGCTAGGTGTAAGTCGCCGGTATTGACTTGGCGGAAAGCAATAAGCTCAAAATCGCCCCATTCAGTTGGCATCTCAACACCGATCTCGCGGGTGATAAGGGTCTCCTTAGACATCCTGTAGGCGATAAGATCCTTAATACTTACTAGTTTGAGACCATGTTTATCAGCAAACTTCCTTAGTTGGGGCAGTCGTGCCATGTGGCCATCATCGCCAATGACCTCAACCAAAACACCAGCTGGTTCAAAACCCGCTAATTTTGCGAAGTCGGCAGCAGCTTCGGTGTGTCCAGCACGGCGAAGAACACCTTCGCGTTTAGCCTTGAGCGGGAAAATATGACCTGGGCGGCCAAGATCTTCGGGTTTGGTGTTTGGATCGACTAAGGCCTTTATTGTTTTGGCTCGGTCGAACGCGCTGATGCCAGTTGTGCAGCCATGGCCTAGCAAATCCACTGAAACAGTGAAAGGGGTTTCGTGCACGGCTGTGTTGTTGCCAACCATTAGCTCAAGTCCTAGCTCCACACAGCGGTCCTCGGTTAGGGCCATACAAATCAGTCCACGGGCCTCACGGGCCATGAAGTTGACAATCTCTGGAGTTACACAGCTGGCAGCGCAGATCAGGTCACCTTCGTTTTCGCGGTCTTCGTCATCTACCACAACGATCACCTCTCCGCGTTTAATGGCCTCAATGGCCTCCTCGATGGTGTCAAGTCGGGTGTCTGTTGTGGGGGACTCTAGGGTAGGGGTGTGCGCAGTCTCTAAATCGGATGTGGTAGGTGCCAGTTGGTATGCCAATGCTGTAATCATAGTGGTGCTGTGTCGCGTTGTATCGATTGTCTGTTCAACCTCTAAAGCTGCCTGATGGTTCTACAAAAGTAAGGCCAAGCCAGATGATGCCGATGATTAACTTAATTTAGCCCATCATTTCTACACTAAGGTGTCAGTTCGTCTTGTCCAAGTCAGCCAATAATTCAGTAACCAAGCCTAGCATGAAGGCTACCAAGCGGCCAGATGTCGTCATCCTACATCAACATTTTCGTTGGGCGGAAGCGGGCGGGCCAGCCAGGACGCATCATTTGGCGGCTGGCATGATAAGCCAAGGACTAAGGGTGGTGGTGGTCTCGGGGCCAGACGGTGCCTCAGATCGAGACCTCGCTGATCCAATACGTGTCATTAGGGTTGGTGTACCATACAGGGCAAGTATGGGCTTTTGGTCCCGGATTTACTCCTTTATATTGTATGTCCTCGCAGCTTGGTGGACCACAATTTGGCTACGTCCGAGATTGATTTATGCCAGTAGCACCCCGCTGACAGTCGGGTTGGTTGCCCTTTGCACATTTAGGCCATTCATTTTCGAGGTGCGTGACCTTTGGCCCCAAGCTCCTATTGAGCTCAAGGCACTTCAAAATCCGATCCTGATCAGGCTGGCACATGGGCTAGCAAATCTGTCCTACAGATACGCCAAGGCAGTTGTTGTCCTTAGTCCGCCAATGGAGGAAGTAGTCTTATCATATAATAAGAGGGTAGTAGTTGTACCCAATTTTGCCGTTCCTTATTCCAGAATCCAGCTCGAGCAAGCTATACAGGTTCGGAATCAATCCGTTCATGATCGTATTAGCCAGGGGCATGACAAACCTTATATTTTGTTTTATGGCGGTGCGGTCGGTCCTGCAAATGGCATCCCGAAACTGCTGGAAATAAGTCGGCAACTAAGTAATACACCCGATTGCCGTTGGCAACTAGTGCTGGCTCCAGAGCCCGGGCGGCCGCTAAGCTCAGCTTTGCAAGAAGCGATCAAGAGTGGCAAAATCTTGTTGCTAGACTACCTTGATCAGGCGAGTTTGCAGGCATACCTCAGGACTGTCAATGCCATGCTTGTTAGTTTTGATGACTATCCGTCTCTCGAGACGACCAGTCCTAATAAGTTTTTCTTGGGCCTATCAGTCGGGTTACCAATTGTGATGGCATGTCGAGGTTGGCATACCGATCTGGTGGTAGCATCGGGTGCAGGTTACTGGTTTCAACCTTCAAACTTTGAGGCTGCAGGAGGCCAAGCGGCCAATCAAAATCTTGTTCACTATCTCAAGGCGCTGGAGGACCCTATCTGCAACGCAACCAATAGCCAAGCCGCATGGGAGCTTAGCCAATCTTTCAGCACCGAAAAAGCCCAGTTAGCCATAAATCATCTGATTCTGGATGTCCTAGGCTAGCGCTTGGGTAGCAACTAAAAGCCAATATTTATTTGTTGCCGATAGGTGCAACAATGTTGCAGATTGTGGTACTTTTGCAACCATGTTGCGACAGCTAGAACGGATTGGTATTGCGGCCTCGGTCATTTGCGGGATACATTGCCTGCTAACGCCGATTTTGGTCGTGGCTGCCCCTTCCATTTCGGGACATTTTAGTCAGGATCCGATGTTGGAGCTGTTCCTGATCGGTTTTAGTATCCTATCAAGCATGGTGGTCCTAGGTTATGATTACCTCAGGGTGCACCACAACGTACAGCCTATCTTGATCGCACTAGTGGCTTGGGCAATGACGGTTGGTAGCCATCAACTACCGATCACAGAAACAGTACATGAGTTGCTTGCTATTTTGGGTGGGATTTTAGTTGCCGTTGCCTTTGTCCGGAACTGGATCATTAGGCGCAACCACCATAGCTGTGCGACGCATCCTGCCTCCTAGGCCCATCAAATGATGTTGCGACGATCTTATGTCTGGTCAGGAGTGATTTTGTTTTCCATCCTGCTTCTGTTTGGATACAAGGCACTGGCTCAGGACAACAAGGTCAACAAGTTGTTGTATGATCAACAAGCCAGCATTAGTGCTGATGACATCCTGCGGTTGGCAATCGATACTGCATCAGAAACCATCACCATTGTTCAGTTCCTGAAGGAAGACAGTAGCAACCTGACTTTCCGCAAGTACTATTTTGTCGTATCGAGCCTAGGTTATGATCTTAAGATCAGGTCAGCGGATACGATTTTGTCGCCATCTCCGCTGCCACCAGTATACATAGATATATGGCCGGCTAGTCATACCCTGATGATTTCGGATGCTGACGGCTACGAGGCTAGCTTTTATGACAATCGGCAACATAAATGGCTGGCTTTACCAGTCAGGATGCCTATTAGGCACCCGAATTTCAACCTTTTTGTGCGTGATTCTGACGTTTGGCTTGTACCAAAACAACCAAGAGATGGCCTTGTCTACCGCATGACCTACCCATTCAGAGTGATTACCACAGTTCGTATAGCTAATCCTGGATGGGCCACAAGATATGGGCAACTGATGTGGGCCGAGCTTTTGCCATCGCCAAATGGCCCAGAGCGAGCCCTGTTAACTTACATGGACTATGGGAAGCGCCTTCCTGGACAACCAGCAGATCCTACATCTCCAAAATTGAGATTATTAGACGTCCAGCTAAGGCCATCGATAAGGCTTATTGGTATCAGAGACTCGATTTTGCTACCTGACATACGTCCACTGCCTTGGAACCATGAGTTTGCACTTGGGGATCAACAAGTGATGGTCCGAACTGCTATCGGCTGCATGGGGGACTCCGCTGTAGTTTTGTCATCAAATGATTTTAACCAGCCACTTGTGAAATGGCCATTGGCTAGCCTAATGGATATTTCCGGTCGATATCGGCCAGATTGGTTCTGCTCCAAGATTTTGGCTGGTAAGCCACCAACTACTATCGCCAAATCAGAAGGCAGGCTTCGTAAAACCCAATACATGGTTGGTCGATTTTATGCAAAGGCAGGTCATAGCATTACCCATAACTGCAAAACGAGATGGTTCACCACGGATGTTATCGACTGGCCTGCCCCAATAATGATGGGTGCTATTGGGCATGACTTAACCGCAATCCCATCCGAATCTTTAGCCATCACCTATGCCATGGGTGAGACGCTGAAGCAGATTGTATATCCTGATGATGCAAGTGAATTGGGACAGGTAACGCAAATCAAACCCAAGACACCAGCAGATAAATGGACCAAAAGTGCCAAGATTTTAGAGTTTTGGGACCTGGGACGAGGACGGCTACTCTGGATGAAAGACCTCAAACGCCATGAGAGCCAAGGTGGAAGGTTGGTGCTTAAACAACAATACCTGCTCGGGGCAGGTATGATGATCAATGATCGGTAAGGACTGATAAGTCTATTACGCCCTTTAGTCTTGCTGGGGACGACTTGAGCCGCTAACCGGACTTGAACCGGCGACCTACGCATTACGAATGCGTCGCTCTACCAACTGAGCTAAAGCGGCTTTGGGAAATGCAAAAGTAGTAAGGCCCCCGGATATTTGTACACTAGGCATAAGGAAAGTTTGGACAATACTTACCCTGATGCCTAGTGATGTGATAATCAAATGCAGCCAAATATGGTCTTGCAAGTCAATTTAAGTTGCTTTTGTTGATTTTTATTACATCGTTTTTGGACTAGACACTGATTAAATGGGCCTAATTTGCTTGGGGAATGTCCATAAATTAAACCAGATTCCTCCTCGATATACAGTCTTGTTTTTTTGAGCAAGAAAAGAGAGCCAACAGCAAGAGTTTGGCCCCTGATTAGTTTTACCTACAGACTGAAGGTTATTGGCTAGTGTGTACATGGCTTTTATTTGACGAAAGTAATAACATACAATATTTACTTTGGTATACAGGGTTTTGTTATACAGCCTCACCTATGTGTTTTCCTCTCGGCAATGCATATATGTGATTTTAATGTAGAGGTGAATAGGAGCTTCATGATCACTATTTCCTTACATGACTTAGGTAGCTGTCGATATGTAGTAAGTATATATACTTATGCTTAGTTAGTTTTGCACTAACAGTAGATCGGGGGTATAAGCCCAGCTGGTACTACAATCTCATTAAACCTGATAAATATGAAACACAGTATACTTATCCGACATTTTTTTAAGTTTTTGCCGGTATGGCTTCTGCTGATGACGGCTGTTTCGTTCGTAAGCCAAGCCATTGACTATTATAGTTACAAAGCCAGTGCACCATTCACGACAAACTTCAGCTCCATCTCGAACTGGAACACCGCCACTAATGGTTCTGGGTCAAGCCCAATAGCAAGCCATCTTACCAGTGGTACCCACCGATTCTTTATACAAGATGGTTACACCGTCACGCTTGACCAAGATATATCGGTTCAGGCCCTGACCGTTGGTACTACAACTGGCGGTTTTTTAGTGATTGGCAACAGTACCACTGCTAGGGCCTTGACGGTTACGAGTGGCAGTACAGGTCTGACGATTAACACCAACAGCAGTGTCACGACAGGGGCATTTAGCGCTACCCATACATTAACCCTTAGCGCCGCCTTGACTATCAATGGAACGCTAGATTTGCGGAACTCGAGTGCGCAAGTTGTCAATACCTCACTCACTGGTACCTTCTCAATTTTGGGTTCTGGTCCGGTGGCACAGTTTAATAACCTAACCTTTACAAGTGGTACAGTTACTGCAGCGCGTGCAATAGAGGTACGGGGTAATATTGTAGTCACTGGCACCTTTGTTTCTGGTGCCTTCACTCACCAATTATTTGGCAACTGGTCACAGACAGGTACACATACCTCGGGGGGGGCGACCATTGACTTCGCCAACAACCTGGTCCAGACCATCTCTACAAACAGCGTCTTCAACAACATAAGCTTTAGCGGAGGCGGTACTAGTACAGTTTCTGGCAACCTGACTGTCAATGGCAACTTGACTGTTACTGGCAACTCTACAGTTACGACTCCTAATACGCATACCATCTTAGGTAACTTTACGGTCGGTGTGGGCTCGCAGTTTTCTGCCACAGGCGGTACAATAACATTCTCTGGAGCAACTACGCAAACTATTGATATCGGTACACAAGCGACCTTCAACATCCTCGTCTTCAGCAATGGTGGATCGGGTAACCCCAAGGTCATCGTTGGCAACTTGTCAGTAAATAGCACTACAACCATCAACGGAGCCGGAGCATTGGCTCACCTGATTGGTTCGGGTTCGCATACTTTCCGGAACAGCATCACCCAAAATGGTACTTCAGCCTTTTCGGGTACAGTCACGATCACAGCTGGTACGCTTCAGGACACGGATAATGATGCCTTTAATTTTGGGGCAGCGGCGGTTAATCTCACTGGTGCCGTAGTTTTGGCAGCTGGTGACGCCTTTACGGTCAACAATAATTTCACGATTGCGACAGGCGGCACTTTCACGATCAATTCAGGCTCTAGTCTTGTAGATGGACTAGGAACCGGAACCTTTAGCATGGCAGGTACGGCAGCCCTATTCGTTCGGGGATCGAACAACTTCCCAAGCAACTTTGCGGTTGTATCCCTTGCCTCCACTACGTCCCAAAGATATGATGCAGCCTTGCCTCAAACCGTAAAAGGGAACATTACCTATGGAGCCTTGTTTGTTGCTAACAATACCAAAACTGTAGATGGGCCTATCACAATCACTGGCAACCTAGACCTCAACACGACAGTCACCCTGGACTTGGCTAACTTTAGCCATACCTTCAGCGGTACCACGATTGTCAACTCTGCCACCCGGAACGGTACGATTACCTCGGCTTCAGGCGGCACCTTCACACTTGATGGGGTTGATGTTAACCAGATTGTAAATACCGCTGGTAGCGGTAGCTATACTTTCCATAACTTGGTAATCGCCCAAACAAGTACACCAACAGCGGTCAGGACACGGACATTTCAGGGCAACGCAACCGTAAACGGAAGCCTAACGGTCAGCAATGCGGCCGGTGATATTGTCAACACCTTGAGCCTTGTTCTGTCAACTTTTGGGCTGACTAAAGGTGCGCCAGCGGGTACGTTGAGCCTAGGTGCTAACTGTATTATCAGTACTACCGGGGCCACTAACTTTCAGGCGACGACTGCTAGCTTTTCAACAGTAACATTAAATCTGGCCTCTACTATTTCCTTCGCCGGTACTAACCAAGATCTACCAGCACTAACCTACGGGAACGTCGAAATCTCTGGGAATGGCAATAAAACAGCCTTAGGCGCATTGGACGTAAACGGCAACTTTACCCGGACTGGCGGCAATGCTCTCTTAATAGGTGGAGCAAATACCCATACTGTGGCTGGCAACTGGAACATGAACTCCATCACGCTATTCAACGCCGTAGGTACCACTATTGCTTTTGATGGTGGTGACCAGTCAATTTTCTTATCAAATTTCGAAAACGTAGTCTTTGGTGGTACAGGTACCAAAACACTTGCAGGTAACCTCACGATATCTGGAAACCTTAGTACAACTGGTAGCCCAGCCATCAATGCTAACACAAGGGCACTCACCCTCCATGGCAACTTGGCCATCAGTGGGGGGGCTGTCTTTACGCATACGACGGGCTCCTTAACGTTGGTAGGAAATAGTAGTATCGCTCAGACCATTAGCTCGACAGCAGCTAGTGCCCTTGGCAGTGTGACGTTGCA